>JACQXP010000173.1 GCA_016208645.1 Candidatus Methylomirabilota bacterium
CCGCGGCCGCCGGTTCCGGCGGCCACGTGTGCTTCTGCCCATCCGGCTGCATCCTGCCCAGTCGGCCCACGGCCATTCCCCGCCAGCAGTTCCAAGGATGATTCGGGCGCATTCACGGGGGACAGGGGCCGGCTTTTTCCTTGACTTTGTTTTCGAGCTCTCGATAGATTCACGCAACGTGCCGAAGGTTGGGGAGAATCCACAGGGGGAGGGGGACATGACAAGACGAAGGTCGGGACAAAACGCTGGGTGGCCGGCATGGCACGTGGTAAGGCTGGCCGCGGCCGTGGTCTTCGGGGTACAGGCTTGGGCTCCGGGGATGGGATGGACGGCGGTCCCCGAAAAGCCGCAGCCGGGGGGCGAACTGACCTTTGCCGTGGCGGCCGAACCCCCGTCCTTCGACGGGCACCGGGAGACGACCTTTGCCATGATTCACCCGGTCGCCCCGCACTACAGCCTGCTGCTGAAGTTCGACGCGGACAACTACCCGAAGATCGTGGGCGACCTCGCCGAGAGCTGGACCGTTTCCCGGGACGGGCTGGCCTACACGTTCAAGATCCGGGACGGGGTGAGGTGGCATGACGGGAGCCCGCTGACGGCGAAGGACATCAAGGCCACCTACGACAAGATCGCCTTTCCATCGGCCGGCGTGGTGAGTGTGCGGAAGGCATCCTACGCCGCCCTGGAGCGCATCGAGGCGCCGGACGCCCGCAGCGTGATCTTCCGGCTGAAGTGGCCTGAGGCCTCCATGCTGGCCAATCTGGCGTCCCCCTGGAACTTTATCTACAAGGCGGACATCCTGGCCAAGGATCCTCGCTGGTACGAGAAGAACATCATGGGGACGGGGCCGTTCAAGTTCGTGGAGCACGTCCCCGGCTCCCACTGGGTCGGCAAGCGGAACGAGGCGTACTTCATGAAGGGCCGACCATACCTGGATGGCTTCCGCGCCCTGTTCATCAAGGACACCGCGGCGCGGCTGGCGGCCGTGCGCGGCGGGCGGGCCCTGGTGGAGTTCCGGGGGGATTCCCCCGCCGCCCGGGACGACCTGGTCCGTGCCCTGGGGGACAAGATCGTGGTCCAGGAGAGTTCCTGGATCTGTGCCCTGACCGTGGCCATCAACACCGAGAAGAAACCCTTCGACGACCCGCGGGTGCGTCGCGCCCTCTCCCTGGCGGTGGACCGGTGGGAAGGCTCCCGGGCCCTCTCCAAGATCGCCTTCGTCAAGGCGGTGGGCGGCCTGCTCCGGCCCGGCTCCGAATACGCCATGCCCGAGTCGGAGCTGACCAAGCTGGCCGGGTATGGGAAGAACATCGAGGCCTCCCGCGCGGAGGCCCGCCGGCTCCTGCGCGAGGCAGGGGTCCCCGACGGATTCAAGTTCACGTTCAAGAACCGCGACGTGGCCATGCCGTACCAGCCCGTGGGCATCTACCTGATTGACCAGTGGCGAAAGGTAGGGCTGAACGTCACGCAGGTCGTCCAGGAGACCGGGCCGTACACCGCCGACCTGCGGGCGGGCAACTACGAGACGAGTCTGGATTTCACCTGCGACTTCATGGACGAGCCGGACCTCCAGCTCTTCAAGTACCTGTCCAGCGACAAGAGCCCGGCAAACTACGCCCGGTACAAGGACCCCGTCCTGGACGACCTCTACCTGAAACAGGCGCGGGTCACCGATCCCGC
>JACQXP010000174.1 GCA_016208645.1 Candidatus Methylomirabilota bacterium
CAGATTCCCCATTTCCTATGCCGACGCCTTCGTGGTGGCCACCGCGGTTCGGATGAATGCCGCCATCGTCACCGGCGATCCCGAATTTCAATCCGTCCCCCACCTCGTCAAGATCGTCTGGCTCTGATCTTCGCCTCATGTCCACTTCCATTCCCTCACCCAAAGGATGCAAGACGGGACCGCCCGATAGGTTCAACCCATGACCGATCTGACGCGGGGCATCCTGGGGGGGCTGGGAACGGGCCTGACGTGGGCCGCCATCAGCATCCTGGTCCGCTCCCTCTCCGGCACCATCGCGCCGGCCGGCATCACCGCCGTCCGGTCCACGGTGGGCGGCGCCATCGTCCTGCTGGCGGCGGTGGCCACCGGCTACGGGGGCGAGGTGATCCGGATGCCCCTGTGGGTGGTCCTGTTCCTGTGGGCCTCCATCGTCCTCGCCATGGGGATCGGCGACACCATCTTCTTCGCCAGCATGGACCACCTGGGGGTTACGCGCGCGCTCACCCTCAGCATGGCCAACCCCTTGCTCACCACTGTGGTGGGGATCGGGTTCCTGGGGGAGGAGGCGACCCTTCCCCGGGTGGCCGGGATCCTGCTGGTTGTCGGCGGCCTGTGCCTGGTCGTGTCGGGCAAGGATGAGGGTGGCGCCGAGCGCCGCGGGGCCACGCGCCGGGGCGTGCGGCTCGTCTTCCTGGCCGCGGGGGCCTGGGCCCTGTCGGCGGTGATCCTGAAGCCCGCCCTTCAGGTCGTCTCGGTCGTGGCGGCCGCCGCCGTGCGCATCCCCCTCGGCGGCTTCATCCTCTGGCTCACCCCCTGGACCCGCGGCACCGTGCAGGCTGTCCGGAAGGGCACGCGGGCCGAGCGGGGGCGCCTGGGCGCCATCTGCCTGCTGAGCGCGGTCGGATCGGTCCTGTTCACCTCGGGGATCAAGTTCGGCGGCGTGGCCGTGGGGAACGTCCTGGCCTCCACCTCCCCGCTCTTCACCCTCCCGTTCGAGGTGTGGGTCCTGGGGCAGCGCCCGTCCCGGCGGACCGCCCTGGGCGCGGTGGTGACGGTGCTTGGCATCGGCCTCATGCACCTATGAGGGGAAAGAGGTTGACAAGCCGGCCAATTTCCCTGTTAAATTGCGTTTGCTGCATAGACTAAGGAACAAATAGGAGGCCACCTGTGACTGACGAGAGACCTCTGAGTACTGGCGACATCGCGCGGCTCCTCCACGTGACGGCGGTGGCGGTCCTGCGATGGATCCGGGCCGGGAAGGTGAAAGCCTACCGCGTCCCCGGCGGCCGCTACCGGATCGCCCGCGACGAGTTCCGGAAGTTCCTGGCCGACAACAAGATCCCCGTGACCCTGGACGTCCCCACTCCCCGCCGCGTCCTTGTGGTGGACGACGAGGCCCCGGTGCGGGATGCCTTCGAGGCCGCCCTGCGGGCCAAAGGCTACGAGGTCGTCCTGGCCTCGGACGGGCGGCAGGCACTCCGGCAGATCCGGCAGGACGGCTTCGACCTCATCTTCCTCGACATCCTGCTGCCCGGCGTCGAGGGTGCCTCCGTCCTCAAGGCCCTCAAGCGGAGGGATCCCGAAGCCCTGGTCGTCCTCATCACTGGCCACCCGTACCACGACGAGACGTTGACCGCGCTGGAGCACGGCCCGGCCATGCTG
>JACQXP010000175.1 GCA_016208645.1 Candidatus Methylomirabilota bacterium
CGCGGCGGCGACCAGGGCCTGGAACAGCGCCATCTGCTCGGCATGGTCCTGATCCATCCGCTCCGGGAGCCACTGCACCGCCACCAGGAAGGGATGGTCCGGCTGCTCCAGGCCCTCGACGATCCCGTCTTCCGGGCACTCGGCCGTGGCGCGAAACCCAGGGGCGAGGTCCTTGACGAACTGGTGGTGGGTGCTGGTGACCCGGGACTCGGCCACGCCCATGATGGCGTGCAGGCGGGTGCCCGGCAGGACGCGGATGGCATGGATCAGCGTCCGCCGGTCCTCGCCACGTGCCGCGTGGAGCGGTGAGGTCCCCGGCCGGCAGCCGATGTCCTGATACAACGTGCCGCCGGCCGCGACGTTGAGGACCTGGAGCCCCCGGCAGATGCCCAGCACCGGCGTCCGCCGGGCCAGGGCCGCCCGGGCCAATTGGATCTCGAAGCGGTCGCGCTCGCGATCCGGTTCATGGCAACGCGCATCGGCCGACTCTCCGTAGTACGCCGGTGCCACGTCTCCGCCGCCCGTGAAGACCAGCCCATCCACGGCGGCCAGGCAATCCGCGATCAACTCGGGATCGTCATCCGTGATTGGCAGGATGATGGGCAGGCCGCCCGCCGAACGGACGGCCCCGGTGTAGGTCGCGCGGACCGCCGCCCAGCGCTCCAGCCGGTCCGAATCGTCCCGGAGCCAGGACGTGATGCCGATGCGAGGGCGCATTACTCTCCCTACGCCACGGAGCCAATGAAAAACGGACAACCGACAACTGACAACCGATCATCTTCCGTCAAGCTCCGACTTGGCCAGTTGTCAGTTGTCAGTTTGACATTTGAAATTCCGCGCCTACTTCGAGTAGGAAGTTGCGGCGGTCCGGCGAACGATTCGTCCGGCGCGGACCCCGGTGTGCTCCCCGGCCTCCACCGTCACCACCCCGTTCACCAGGACCGTGTGGACCCCCACAGGATATCGGATCGGCTCCTCGTAGGTCGCACTGTCCTGGACCCGATCCGGGTCGAAGAGGACGAGATCGGCGAGATACCCCGGTCGGAGCCACCCACGGTCCGCGAGGCCCATGCGCCGGCAGGGATCGGACGTCATCTTCCGGATGGCGGTGGAGAGATCGAACAGGCGCTCCTCCCTCACGTAATGGCCCAGGATGCGGGCAAACGTCCCGAAGGTTCGCGGGTGCGGGCGTCCCGTGGACAGCGGCCCGTAGTGGGCGCGACAGCCCGAATCGGATCCGATCATCACGTACGGCTTGCGCAGGATGGCCCGCAGGTTCTCCTCGCTCATGGTGAAGTAGATGGCGTCCACCTGGGTTTTCTCCTCAGAGAGGAGATCCAGGACGAACTCCAGCGTGTCCTGCCCCGCCAACCGCGCGGCGGCGTCCACCCGGAGACCCAGGTAGCGACGATTGTGCGGCAGCGTCACCTCGGAGATCATCACCTGGATCCAGTCCCGGGCGTTCGGCCCCTCGCCGATCTCCTGCCGGATGCGTGCGCGGACGGCGGGGTCCGCCAGGCGCGCCGTCTGCTCCGCCTTGCTGCCCTCGATGGCCCAGCGGGGCAGCGCCGCCTGGAGCCCGGTGTTCGCCGCCGTGTACGGGTAGCGGTCGGCCGTGACGTCCACGCCGCGCCGCTGCGCCGCCTCGATCAATTCGAAGGCCCGGGGAAGCTTCGCCCAGTTCGGCTCGCCATAGGTCTTCAGGTGTGAGATCTGGAGCGGGGTCCGTCCCGCCTCGGCCGCGGCGATGACCTCCCGGATGGCATCCAGGAGACCGTCTCCCTCGCTCCGCATATGGGTGGCCAGGATCCCCCCCTTGCGCCCGGCGACGGCGGTGAGAGTTCCCAGTTCCTCCGCCGACGAGAAACAGGCCGGCGCATACACCAGCCCCGGCCATGGCGGACCCGCGGAGCGTGTTGTGGCCGACCAGGAGTCCGAAATTGATCGAGATCCCGGTGTCCAGGAGCCGGCGGAAGTAGGCGCCGACATCGTGCCAGGGGTGGTCCAGATCGAACACCTCGCGGTAGGATCGGGCGCGATCCTCCCACCAGGGCCCCCAGATGGGGGCGGCCGCGTAGCCGCAGTTCCCTCCGATCTCGCACGTCACCCCCTGGAGCACGGCGCTTTCGGCCGTGGGGGTGAGGAGCAGGTGATAATCGGAGTGGCCGTGGATATCCCCGAAGCCCGGCGCCGCCGCCAACCCTCTGGCGTCAATGACCCGTCGCGCCGCCGCCGGTGTCACGTCGCGCCTCACGGCGACGATCCGGTCCCCACGAACGGCGATATCGGCCTCCAGCGGGGGATTGCCGCTGCCGTCGAAGACCCGCGCGCCGCGGATCAGGAGGTCCGCCGTCATACAGAGACCCCTCCAACCGGCTGGCCCTGGAGCCCGATATTATTTCGGCACCAGAAGGACCTGGCCCACCTTCAACTTGCGATCCCGGCCGATCATGTCCCGGTTCGCCTCGTAGACCCGCGGCCACTGGTTGGCATCTCCGTAAATCTCCGGTCGGGCGGCGATCCGCTGCAGGGTGTCTCCCCGCTTGACCACGTAACGGAGGTAGGTGGGCAGGATGGGGGTCGAGCTGGCTGTGACTTGCTTCCGGAGTTCCGCCACCTGGGTCTCCACCCGCTCTCCTCGCGCCTGCGTGGCCCGGGCCGTCTCCTCGACCGTGCGAAGCTGCGCCTGCAGGCGCTCCGTCTCCGCGCGAGCCCGCTCCGCCTCCTGCCTTGCCGCCTGCGCGCATGCCGCCGCCTTCTCGACCTCCGTCGAGAGCTTTGCGGTGGTCGCGGCCGAGTGCGCCGCGGCGGTGGCCACCGCGGCGCGGTAATCCGCCTCCAGCAAGCTGGCCGAGTCGCC
>JACQXP010000176.1 GCA_016208645.1 Candidatus Methylomirabilota bacterium
GCGCCATGCCCCCCTCACCGGCGAAAAATCCGGCGCAGTCTAGCCGCAAAGGGCTGAAGTGTCAAGGCTCTTCGAGGCTTCGAGCGACGATATCATTCGGGAGCAGACGAAAAGGTCCGCCATTGTATGGGAGGAAAAGCAACTGAAGGCGGGGGTTGGGGGTCAGGGGTTGGGGATTGGGGGGGGCGGAACCCTCGGATTCAAAGAATGGTGCGGCCGCCGTCCACGGGCAATGCCATCCCTGTGATGAAGGACGCCTCGTCAGAGGCCAGGAACAGCATGGCTCGCGCAACCTCGTCGGGGCGGCCGGCACGACCCAGGGGACACACCTTGGCCCATCCAGCGAACTGGGCCTCCACCTCCTCTTTCGACCCCGACCCCCACACCATGGGCGTGTCAATGAATCCCGGACAGACGCAATTGACCCGGATGCCGTGCGGCGCGCCCTCCAGCGCGGCCATCGCGGTCAACTGGAGAATCCCCGCCTTGGATGCGGCGTACGCCCCGCACTCTTCCTTCACCCGGATGGCCATTCGGGACGCGATGTGCACGATGGATCCTCCTCCTTGCTGCCGCATCGCTCGCATCGCCGCCTTGGTCAGCAGGAAGGCGCCGGTCAGGTTGACCTGCAAGACCTCGTTCCACTCCACCTCGGACATGTCCTCCAGCCGCCTGATTCGCAGGATGCCGGCGCAGTTGATCAGCACATCCAGGCGTCCGAAGACCCGCCGGGCCGTCTCCACCGCTGCCTGCACCTCATCCCAGCGGGTCACGTCGCAGCGACACGCCTCGGCCCGGCCCCCCTTCTTCGCGATGCTTTCGGCCGTCGCCTTGGCCCCTGCCTCGTTCAGGTCGGCCACCACCACGGCCCCACCCCGCTCCGCGAAGATCTCGCACGTGGCCCGACCGATCCCTGACCCCCCACCAACCACCAGCGCCACCTTTCCCGTACAGTCCATGTGTACCCCCTCAACGAGAGCCGCTAACCGCCAAGTGGTCATGAGCGCCAAGTCACTCCTTCCCCTTTGGACCATCTGCGTTTATCTGCGTTCATCTGCGGTTGCATCGCTTCGAGAATCTCTTTCCTATCCTCCGTACTCCTTCAACAGTTGACGGGCGATGACCATGCGCTGGATCTCGCTGGTCCCCTCCCAGATCTGGTACACCTTAGCCTCACGGTACATGCGCTCGATGGGAAAATCCTTGCTGTATCCATAGGCCCCGTGGATCTGAAGGGCATCTTTGGTCACGCGCACCGCCAGCTCCGACGCCAGCAGCTTGGCCTCGGCCGCCTCCCGGATGATGGGCCGCCCTTGATCCTTCAAGAAGGCCGCGTGGCGCAGGCGGAGCCGGGCCGCCTCGATCCCGGCCGACATGTCCGCGAGCATGAACTGGATCGCCTGGTTGTTGGCTATCGGCTGTCCGAAAGCGGTGCGCTGCCTGGCGTACCGGATGGCCTCCTCCATGGCGGCCTGTGCCAGCCCCACCGCCTGGCAGCCGATGCCGATGCGGCCGGTGTCCAGGGACAGCATGGCCCGCTTGAATCCCTCGCACTCCCCTCCCAGGAGATTTTCCCGAGGGACCCAGCAGTTGTCGAAGACCAGCTCCCCCGTTCCCATGCCCCGGACGCCCATCAGGTGTTCCTTGGACCCGGGAGAGAATCCCGGCGTCCCCTTCTCCACCAGGAACAGGGTGATGCCCTGCCGCCCCTTGGCCTTGTCCACCGTCGCCACCACCACCGCCAGGTCGCAGACCATGGCGCAGGTGATGAATCGCTTGGCCCCATTGAGCACATACCCCTCGCGCTCGCGTCGGGCCGTGGTCTGGATGCCGGCCACGTCAGAGCCGGTCCCCGGTTCCGTCTGGGCGATGACGCAGATCTTCTCCCCGCGTCCCATGGCGGGCAGGTACTTGCCTTTCTGGGCCTCGGTCCCGTTCCGCAGAATCATGTCCTGCATCAGCTTGTTGAGCAACTGGATATCGGCCACCACGACCGAGGCCCGGGCCATCTCCTCCTGGGCGATGGCCCAGCTCAGCGTATCGGCGCCCGAGCCCCCGTACTCCGGCGGAAGGGTCATCCCCAGGATGCCCAGCTCTGCCATCCGCCCGTAGAGGGCTCGCGGGAACTCGTCGGTCTGGTCAATCTCCGCCGCCCGCGGGCGAATTTCTCTCTCCGCGAACTCCCGCACCATGTCGCGGATGAGCCCCTGCGCATCGGTCAGGTCAAAATTCATGGGCGCCTCCCGTTACTGGGCGTGGGCAGGATTCAGCCAATGTGGCTCTTCTGCCAGGCCCATGCGATCCGCCCCGAAGAGCCGCGGATCCATGCGGCGGAGATCCTGACTCACCCGGAGGGGAAACCCGACCCGTGCCTGAATCTCCTTGTCCACGTCCACGCCCGGCGCTACCTCGGTGAGCAACAGGCCGTCCGTCGTGAGACGGAAGACCCCTCGCTCCGTGATGTACCACACCTCCTGCCCCTGCTTGGCCGCCAGGGGACCATTGAAGGTGACGTGCTGCGTGCGGGCCACGAACTTTTGAAACCGTCCCTCCCGGGCGATCCGGATCCGACCGCCCTCCACCCGGATGTCCAGGCCGCCGGCGGTCAACGTCCCGCAGTAGAGGATCTTCCGGGTCACCTGGGCGATGTTGATGAAGCCGCCGGCCCCGGCCAGCACGTGGGGCTGGGCGGCCAGGCGACTGACATTCACATTCCCCTGGCCGTCCACCTCGGCGAAGGAGAGACACCCCGCCGTGACCCCGCCCCCGTCAATCAGGTCGAACTGGGCGGCCGAGTCAATGATGGCCTCCGGGTTGTGGGAGGCCCCGAAGGCGAACCCCGTGAGCGGCAGGCCGCCGATGGCCCCCTGCTCGACCGTGAAGCTGAGCCGGTCGAAGACCCCCTCCTCCAAGGCGATCTGGGGAACCAGGGACGAGATGCCGAAGCCCAGATTCACGATGTCCCCGGGGCAGAGCTGGCACAGGGCCCGGCGCGCGATGACCTTCTCGGGGCCCAGGGAGAGAGGCTCCACCGGGTACGTGGCCGCTCGGATCTCGCCGCTGATGGCCGGGTCGTAGGCGATGCCGGTGTTCTGGCGCTGGTCCGGGTCCACGACGATGGCGTCCACGAGGATCCCGGGGACCTTGACCAGGTGGGGGGACAGCGTCCCAGGTGCGACCACGCGCTTCACCTGGGCGATGACCTTCCCCCCGGAGTTGTGAGCCGCCATGGCCTGGGCCAGGATCGCCAGGACGACGCCCTCGTGTTCCAGGGTGAGGTTCCCGTGGGTGTCTGCCGTGGTCCCCCGAATGATGGCCACGTCAATGGGGAAGGTGCGATACAGCAGCCACTCTTCTCCGAGGAGCTGCACGACCTCCACCAGATCCGGGGGCGTGACCCGGTTCATGCGGCCCCCCTCCTCCCGGGGATCCACGAACGTCCCGAGGCCGATCTTCGTAATCGTGCCCGGCTTCCTGGCCGCGATGTCCCGGTGCAGGTGCATGAGGACACCCAGGGGCAGGTTGTACGCCTCCACCTGGTCGGCATGGATCATGGCGTAGATCTTGGGCGATGGCTTGGAGGCGGGTCCGTTCACGTAGGAGCCGCCGATGAGCCGCCTGATCAGGGCGGGGTACGCCAGGTGATCCAGCCCCACGGTCCCGAAGGAGTCCCCCACCGCCACCGGGAACACCACGGTCAGGTCCCGGGGCTCACCGGAAGCCAGGAACCGCGCCTCGATCCCGCCCAGGACCTTGTCCGGGACGAGTTGCGCCGCCGAGCTGCTGATCGTCACGGTCGCGCCGGAGGGGATCAGCCGTGCGGCCTCTTCAGGGGTCAGGA
>JACQXP010000177.1 GCA_016208645.1 Candidatus Methylomirabilota bacterium
AGGAGTTCTTGGGGCGGTACCTGCCTCCGGGAATCGGCGTGGAGGGGTGCATGGATGCCCGCTCCGGCCACTACCCCTTCAGCACGTACGACGGCTCCCAGTTCATTGACATCGCCATCCAGAAGGAGTTGCGGGTGGGACGCGGAACGCCCCGCAGCGGCGTCTATCTCGACTTCACAGGGACGCGGGAAGCGGACATTCCCGACACGCCGCGGGGGCGGGACGCCCGGCGCATGTGGGGCATCACCCGCGAGCGAATCAAGGTGAACCGCGGGGTGGATATCGCGGAGCAGCCCATCCAGGTGGCCTGTTTCGGGCACGCCATCAACGGCGGCCTGCAGATCGACCCCTGCGCCGAGTCTACGGTGCCGTGCCTGTTCGCCGGTGGGGAGTCGGCGGGCGGTCCCCACGGGGCGGACCGGCTGGGAGGGAACATGATCCTCACCTGCCAGGTCTTCGGGAAGCGGGCCGGGCAGAGCGCAGCCCAGCGGGCGCGGGAGCGGGGCGTACCCTCCGTCTCCCCGGAGGCGGTGGCGGGGGAGGAGGAGCGGCTGGCCCGGGTACAGTCCCGGCGAGGGCCCGTGCAGCCCGCGCGGCTCAAGCGGCGGCTGCAGGAGGCGATGTGGCGCCACGGCCTGGTGGTGCGGAGCGAGGAGAGCCTGCGCGCCTGCCTGAGCGAGGTGGAGCGGCTGCGGGATCAGACGAAGGATCTGGGCGTGGAGGGCCCGGCCCACCTGCCGGGTGCCCTGGAGGTGGAGAACCTGCTGACCGTGGCCGAGATCATGGCGCGGGCCGCCCTCCTGCGGACGGAGTCGCGGGGAAGCCACTACCGGGAGGACCATCCCCGGCGTGACGACGGCCGCTGGCAGACGAGCATCGTCACGCGGCGGGTGAATGGGCGAATGGAACAGCTCCCCCTGCGGCTCCCCAGGCTGGCACCTTCGAGCAGCCCATCGGCCGAACCTGTCCGGCCATGAACGCCGCAGTGTTCATCACATCCTGAGACTTGGCGGAGAGGCGAATGCCTGGCGGATGCAAACCCATCCTGACCCCTGAAGAGGCAGCACGGCTGATCCCCTCCGGCGCGACCGTGACGGTCAGCAGCTCGGCGGCCCAGCTCGTGCCGGAGAAGATCCTGGGAGGCATCGAGGCGCGGTTCCTGGCCTCCGGTGAGCCCCGGGACCTGACCGTGGTGTTCCCGGTGGCGGTGGGGGACTCCTTCGGGACCGTGGGGTTGGATCACCTCGCATACCCCGCCTTGATCAGGCGGCTCATCGGCGGCTCCTACGTGAACGGACCCGCCTCCAAGCCATCGCCCAAGATCTACGCCATGATCCATGCCGACCAGGTGGAGGCGTACAACCTGCCCCTGGGCGTCCTGATGCACCTGCACCGGGACATCG
>JACQXP010000178.1 GCA_016208645.1 Candidatus Methylomirabilota bacterium
TGGGAATAGCTGTCCGCGCCGGGCGGTGCCTCCGAGTCCCCGAATCCCCGGCAATCGTAGGTGAGCACCCGGTAGCGGGCCTGGAAGTGCGCCACCTGGGGCGCCCACATCCTCCGCCCCATGGGGTAGGCATGCACGAAGATGACGGGACGGCCGGCGCCGGCCTCGTCGTAGAACAGGTGGATCCCGTTCACCTCTGCGAGGGGCATCTCGGTCCCTTACGGCTGAAATTCATGCTCTTGTGGCAAAGAAATGTTTCGAAGTGTCCACCAAAGCCCGTCGCTCAAGTGCTTGCGGCCACTCGCGGAGTCGTCCAACTTCTGATCCCCATCGTGCACGGTCGAATTTCGAACAAGGATTAGCGAATGACGAACGTCGAGCGGGAGCGGCTCCGGGAACAGCTTTCGTTCGAAATTTCTCATTCGCTGTTCGACATTCGATATCAGGGCTATTTACTTGACTCAACCAGGCCCCATATGTAGTGTCCGGGGTCGTGATCGAGGATTACCCGCGCACGCTCATGGAACTCGAACGCCGGTTCACCACTGAGGACGCCTGCCGGCAGTACCTCTTTCAGCTCCGCTGGCCGGACGGGTTCGGCTGCCCCCGCTGTGGCGCGACCCAGGCCTGGCCGATCAGCACGGGCCGCTGGCTGTGCGGCGGGTGTCGGTACCAGGCCTCGGTCACGGCGGGGACGATCTTCCAGGACAGCCACCTGCCGCTCACCACCTGGTTCCGTGCCCTCTGGTACGTCACGACCCAGAAGCCCGGGGTGAGCGCCCTGGGCCTCCAGCGGGTCCTGGGGCTCGGGAGCTACAAGACCGCCTGGGCGATGCTCCACAAACTGCGCCGCGCGATGGTCCGCCCCGGCCGGGACCGGCTGCGGGGCACGGTCGAGGTCGACGAGACCTACTGGGGCGCCAAGGAGGCCGGCGTGGTCGGCCGCTGGACCGAGGCCAAGGCGCTCCTGATTGTTGCGGCCGAGGCTGACGGCGCTGGCATCGGGCGGATCCGCCTGCGCCGCCTCGCCGCGCTGACCCGGGCCCAGGCCCACAGGTTCATCGCCGCCGCCATCGAACCCGGCAGCGTCGTGCGGACGGACGGCCTGAACATCTACGAGGGCCTGGCGGGCTACGTCCACGACCGTCAGGTGCAGCGGCGGCAGCCCGAAGGGGAGCACCTGCTGCCGCGCGTCCACCGCGTGGTCTCGCTCCTCAAGCGCTGGCTCTTGGGTACCCACCAAGGGGCGATCAGTCACGAGCATCTGGACGACTACCTCGACGAGTTCACGTTCCGGTTCAATCGTCGGAAGTCGGCCTCGCGGGGCAAGTTGTTCTACCGGCTAGCGCAGCAGGCTGTGCAAGTAGAGCCGGTACCGTTCGTCTCGCTGTCGAGGCACAAGCTCTAGTACCTGGTTGAGTCAAGTAAATAGCCCTCACCGCAAATAGGGCTATAGGGCTATCCCCTTGACTCCAGTCACCCCAAGATGTAGTGTGCCGGGCCATGGAGGACTATCCCGGAACCCTTGCCGAGCTCGAGCGGCGCTTCGCCGCAGAAGAGGCCTGCCGGGCCTACCTGGCCCAGCTCCGGTGGCCCGACGGGGTGGTCTGTTGCCGATGCGAAGGTCGAAGGGGGTGGGAGGCTCGTCGCAACTTGTGGGTGTGCGCGGCGTGCGGGCACGAGGCCTCCGTCACGGCGGGGACCATCTTCCAGGACACGCGCTCCCCCCTGACGCTCTGGTTCCGGGCGGTCTGGTGGGTGACCAGCCAGAAGACGGGGACGAGTGCGCTGGGGTTGCAGCGCGTCTTGGGGCTGGGGAGCTACGAGACGGCGTGGACGTGGTTGCACAAGCTCCGCCGGGCGATGGTCCGCCCCGGCCGGGACCGGTTGGCGGGGCGCGTCGAGGTGGATGAGACCTACCTGGGCGGCCCCGGGGAGGGGGCGCACGGCCGGAAGCGGACGCCGAAGAAGGTCCTGATCATCGTGGCCGCCCAAGAGGACGGCGCGGGCATCGGGCGGATCCGTCTGCGGCGAATCCGGGACGCCGCAGCGGCCAGCCTGCACCCCTTCGTCCGGGAGGCCATCGCGGCGGGGAGCGTCGTGCGGACCGATGGCTGGGAGGGCTACACCGGCCTGGCGGCGCACGGGTACACCCACGAGGTCACCCTGCTCCGCCGCCGGCCGGGGGCGGCCGTGGCCCTCTTGCCCCGCGTCCACCGGGTGGCGGCCCTCCTGAAGCGCTGGTTGCTGGGCACCCATCAAGGCGCGGTGAGCCCCGCTCATCTCGACTACTACCTCGACGAGTTCACGTTCCGGTTCAACCGTCGGACCTCCCGCTCCCGCG
Organism: Candidatus Methylomirabilota bacterium; assembly: GCA_016208645.1. GTDB lineage: Bacteria > Methylomirabilota > Methylomirabilia > Methylomirabilales > 2-02-FULL-66-22 > 2-02-FULL-66-22. The sequence goes on from JACQXP010000178.1 coordinate 2,345, forward strand.
GGAAGCTGTTCTACCGCCTACTCCAGCAGGCCGTCGCGGTGGACCCGGTGCCGTACGCAGCCATGGTCAAGCACGCCCGTGGGCACAAGCCGCGCGACCACAACATGTAGGGGTCACTGGAGTCAAGGGGATACCCCTATCTGCGTAATCTGCGGATAAATAAGGGTTCAGGCGGGGCGGGCGGAGCGGATGGCGTTGAACATGGCCAGGATGTTCTCGGGTGGGACCTCGGCCTGGATGTTGTGAACGGAGTAGGGGATGTACCCAGGGCCCAGGTCCTGAACGCGGCGGGCAACCTCGGCACGGACCTCCGCGGGCGTCCCCTTGGGAAGCACCTGCTGGCTGTCCACGGCCCCCCAGAAGGCCAGGTGGCGGCCGAACTCGCGCCGGAGGCGACCGGAATCCATGTCGGCGGCGGAGACCTGCACCGGGTTCAGCAGTTCGACGCCGACCTCGATGAAGTCCGGGATGAAGGCGTACACCGAGCCGCAGCTATGGAACGCGATGCGCGCCCGCGAGCGCTCGCGCAGGAACCGGATCAGGCGGGCCATGCGGGGTTTGAAGATGCGGCGGAACAGTTCCGGAGAGATCAGCGGCCCGGTCTGCATCCCGTAGTCGTCGGCCAGGTACAGGATGTCCACCGCGTCCCCCACGGCCTTCAGGGTCTCCTCGGCCATGGCGAGCTGGATTTCCAGGCCGCGGTCCAGGAGCGCCTCGCAGAACTCCGGGTTCACCTTGAGCTGGATCAGCCAGTTGCCGAAGCCGCACATGAACTGCCCAAGGGAGAACAGCCGCCCGGGAACGTGGACCACCAGGGCGCAGTCGGTCTCCCGGCGCAGACGCTCCGCCTCTCGTCGCAGCCCGGCCACGTCGGTCTCTTTGGGCGCGGGCCACGGGTGGTCATCCAGATCCGAGAGGCTGAGGTCGTCCTTCTCGAAGGGGGCGTGGACCACGTAGTAGTGCCCGCCCGGCGGCCGGCGCCGGATCACGCCCCAGACGTCGGTGTACTCGGCTTCCGTGGCGTAGGTCGCCTCGTCGAAGATCCCGCGCTGGCCGGAATCCTCTGCGGTGTGGGCCACCACCAGGCGGAGGTCCACATCGAAGAGTTCCAGAATGGCATCGTCCGGCCAGGCCAGGAGGGAGCGCTCGGTCTGGACGCGGACGGGACCGGGCAGGCCGAGGTGGCGCTTCAGCCGCTGGTAGGCGTGCAGGTTGATGCCGCTGGCGGGGGAGCCCCCGAGGTCCACGGGGAAACGATCCGGCACCTCGTGGTTGATGATGGCCAGCACCCGATCCCGATGGCTGAGTTGACTCACGCGACCTGCTCCTGCGGACGTGTGTTCGTTTTGACGGGCACGATACGCCGCCCTGTGAAGCCGGTCAAGCGTCCCGGTCGCGCCGATCATCTTTGTTCGGCGTTCCAGTCCAAGGCATGTCGAGGGTCTCTCCCGGCATGCGGGGGAGGGGCCCAGGGGTGTCCCGGGCACCCGGGCTAGGCAGCGTGAGCCTTCACGGGGTGGACGCGGTCGGGCAGGAAGAGGACGCTGGGGATGGTCAGGAGCGGCGCGAAGGCCAGCAGGGCAAACGCCCGCTCCAGGCCCAGGGCGTCGGCCAGCGCACCGAAGACGACCGCGACCAGGCCGGTGGCGATGTAGTTCAAGCTGAAGTAGAGGCCGCTGGCGGTGCTGCGGGCCTCGGGAAGCAGGTCCTGGACCAGGGCCAGAATGACCGGACTTCCACTGAGCGCCAGGAGGCCCGTCAGGGCCAGGAGGGGAATGACCAGCTCTGGCGCCCCAGCCACCAGGCCGTAGAAGAAGGGGACCGTCAGAATCTGGGTCGCGATGAGCGTCCGGCGCCGGCCCATCCGATCCGACAGCGTGCCGCCGGCGAGAGCCCCCACCGCGCCCGCCAACTCGAAGAGGGCGTAGCCCGCGGCCGCCTCGGTGAGCGTCATGCCGCGGGCGACGAGATACGCCGGAGTGAACACCGTGACGCTGCCGACCACGATGGCCCGGACGGCCACGAAAGCCAGGAGCGCGCCCAGGGGACGTCGCCGCTCCACCAGGAGGGCGCGGAGCGCGAACTCGCCGTCGCGCCGCACCGGGCGAGGGGTCGGCCGCAGCAACCTGGCCATCATCACCGAGGCCAGGAGGCCGGGAATTGCCGCCACGTAGCTCCCCTCGAGGCCGAACCACCCGACGGCCGCGACGATGATGAGGGGCCCGGCCGCCCGCCCCAGTTCACCCCCCATCATGAACAGCGACATGCCCTTGCCCACGCGGTCTCCGCTGACGGTCGCGATCATGGCCGGCGCCGGGGCGTGATAGGCGGCGTGACTCAGGCCCGTCATGACCAGGAGCGGAAGCAAGAGGAGGTAGCTGGGCGATGCCCCCAGGAGGCTCATGAACAGGGCCGAGGTCCCCGGGGCCAGGATCACGAACCACCGGGCGCTGACCCGGTCGGCCAGGTACCCGATGAAGGGTTGGACCAAGGAGGACGACCGAAGGAAGGTCGCCAGGCTCCCGGCCAGCGCGTTGGAGAGGGCCAGCTTCTCCTTCAGCAGGGGAATGAGCGGGGCCAGGAAGGCCGGATAGGTATCGTGGATGAAGTGTCCCGCCGACAGGAGGATGATCTTGCCTGTTTCGAACGAGCGAAAGGCGGCATCTTCGCCTTTTCCGTTCGGGTGGTGCCACGGGCGTGACATGGGCGGGCAATTCTCCTCGGCACGGCGAACGGGCTGAACCGGTCATCCGGGAAGACTCCCCGGCAAAGACATGGACGACCTGGCAGACGTTTTGCTATGGTACCACGCACTTTCGGGCCGCCCAACGGACTTCGCCCACATGTCATGAAGGAGGAACCAATGGTGGAGGACCGGGAGATCATCACGGGCTGGCGCCCGGTGAATGACCAATGAGCCAATGACCAATGAGGTTCTGAAAAGGGCCGAGCAGCGAGCCGCCGCTAGGGCTGAGGGGAAGGGCGCATTCAACCTATGATAGTCGGAGCGATGATACGATGGCTGATCAGATGACAGTGGGGATGACCTTCGAGAAGACGCTCACGGTGACTGAGGTCCTGACGGCGGGGCAGCTCCATCGGCGTGGCATGTACGTCCTGTCCACGCCGGAGATGATCCGCCTCGTGGAACACTGCGCCCTGGAAGGAGTGCAGCCGTTCCTGCAGTCCAACCAGAACAGCGTGGGGACCCGGGTGGACGTTCGCCACCTTTCGGCGACGCCCATGGGGATGCAGGTCACCGCCCGCTGCACCCTGGTGGAGATTGACCGCCGCCGGCTGGTCTTTCAGGCCGAGGTCCATGATGAGCTGGAGAAAGTCGGAGAGGGAACCCACGAACGCTTCATCGTGGATGCCGAGAAGCAACTGGCACGCATCCAGGAGAAGCTAGGGCGCTGGAAGGCACCCGCCTGAGAGATCGAATAGCAAATTATCAAGGCCTGACCCCAAAGTACGGGAGTCGGCCTGGCGGGATCGATCCCTCTACGACGGCGAGATCCCCGAGGACTTGGCCCAGTCCTTCCTGGAGGCCGGCCGGATAGGCACGCCCGACTGGGCGCCCCCGCTGGTGGCCGTCACCGCGGCGCGCGTGGCCGTGGGCAAGGCCATCACGGCCGCCATCCGGGGCGGGGACACCCGTGCAGCCGCGGACGCTGCCGCCCGCCGGCTGACGGAGATCCTCATCACCACAGAGGGCATGGGCACCCGCTCCTCCTGGGTGCGCCCCTGAGTTCTGGCCGCGGGTCGTTCTTGCCCAGCGCCCATGCGGAATCTCCTACCTCGCCTCCGGGACGGCCGGGGCCGGGGTGCCGCGGTGGAACAGTCGCGACAGCCAGGCCCGGGGCGCGAAGGGGACCGCCAAATCGTCGAACAGGGAGTAGGCCACGGGCGTCGCCAGGAGCGTAAGCAGCAGCGCCAGGGTTTGCCCGCCGGCAATGATCGACCCGATGGCGCGGTTGCTCCCAGCGCCCGGGCCGCTGCTGATGAGGAGCGGCAGCATCCCGGCAACGAAGGCGAGAGTGGTCATCAGGATGGGGCGGAGCCGGTCGCGGTTGGCCTGGATGATGGCCTCGGCTCGGGGCATTCCGTGCGCGCGGAGGCCGATCATGTGGTCAATCTGCAGGATGGAGTTCTTCTTCACGATGCCGAAGAGGACCAGGAGGCCGAGGGCCGTGAAGATGTTCAGGGACTGCTGGAAGAGCAGGACGGACACCAGGGCGAACGGCACCGTGAGCGGGAGGGCCAGCAGGAGGATGGAGTTCGTCTTCACGATGACGAAGAGGACCAGGAGGCCGAGGGCCGAGAAGATGTTCAGGGACTGCTGGAAGCGCAGGATGGACACCAGGGCGAACGGCACCGTGAGCGGGAGGGCCAGCAGGATCGTGACGGGGTGGAGCCACGACTCGAACTGGGCCGCCAGGATCAGGTACATGAAGATAATGGACAGAAGGAAGGCCAGTCCAAAGTTCAGCGCGGCCGTGCCCATCTCCTTCGAGGTCCCGGTCACCCCGGCCTGGTACGCCGGATCGAGATTCATCGCCTTGACTTCCTTCCAGAGAGCGTCCAGGGCGGACTGCTGATCGTAGCCGGTCCGCATATTGGCGCTGATGGTTACCTGGCGGCGTCGCCCCAGGCGATCCACTTGGGAGGGGCCCTCGCTCTCCTGGAAGCGCGCCACGTTGTCCATGCTCACCGCACCCAGCTTGGTGGAGGGGACCGCCATCTGGCCCACCCCGTCAACCGTCGTGCGCCACTGCTGGACGGCGCGGGCGTGGACCTCGTACTGCTCGCCGTTCTCGTTGTACGTCGAAATCTTTCGCCCGCCGACCATGACGCGCAGCGTGTCGGCCACGTCCGCCACCTGCACCCCCAGTTCGGCCGCCTTCTTCCGATCCAGGTCCACCGACATCTCCGGCTTCCCCAGGATGAGGCTGGTATCGACGTCCACGACGCCCGGGACCTTGGCCAGCGCCGCGGTCAGACGCTTCGAGTGCTCGCCCAGCTTCTGAATGTCCGGCCCGCTGATGTAAAACGCGATCTCTTTGTTGGCCATACCGCCGCCCGAGATCGCCGCCACCTGGGAGACGCTCGTGCGCAGCTTCTCAGGGGCGAACTTGGGGAGGACCACCTTGCGCACCTGGTCCATGATCGCGAACTGGGACGTCTGGCGCTTGCGGATGGCCTGGAGCTTCACGAAGATGAAGGCAAGGTTGGCCGTGCGCCGCTCGTCGTTTCCGACCTGAACCACGGTGTACGCCACCCCGGGGAGCTTCTTCACCTCGCGCCCGATCCGGCTGGCGATCAGTTCGGTCTGCTCCAGGGTGGTGCCCTCGGGGTTACGCACCGACACCTCGAACTGCGACTCGTCGTTCTTGGGCAGGAAGTCCTTCCCGACCGCCATGAAGAGCGGCACGATGGAGACCAGGGCAACCACGGCGGCCGTCACGATCACCCAGCGGTGGGCCATGGCCCAGCGCAGGAGCCGCTCGTAGCCGGCGTCGAGGATCCGGAAGAACCGGGAGTCCTTGGACGAGTGGCCGCTCTCTTTGTCCAACGAGAGCCAGCGGCTGGACATCATGGGGGTCAGCGTGAAGGCCACAAGCAGGGAGACGAGAATTGAGAAGGCCATGGTCAAGCCGAAGGAATACATGAACCGGCCGACGATGCCCCCCATGAAGGCCACGGGGAGGAACACGGCGACCAGGGACAGGGTCGTGGCCAAGACCGCCAGGCCGATCTCGCGCGTGCCCTCGATAGCCGCCTCGAAGGGGGAGAGCCCCTTCTCCTCCATGTGCCGGTAGATATTTTCCAGCACGACGATGGCGTCATCGATCACGATCCCGACGGCCAGCGTCAGTGCCAGCAGGGTGAGCATGTTCATCGTGAACCCCATGGCGTACATTAGGGCGAAGGTGCTGATGATGGAGGTCGGGATGGCGATGGCGGCGATCAGGGTGGAGCGCCAGTTGCGCAGGAACAGGAGGACGACCAGGGCCGCCAGGATCGCCCCCACGATCAGGTGCTCCTCGACGGTCTTGACCGAATCCTTGATGAACTCCGATTGATCCCGGACGATCTCCAGCGTATAGCCGGCCGGCAGGCGCGAGCGCAGACCGTTGAGCCGCTTCGTGACCTCGTCCACGACGGCCACGGTGTTCGTCCCGGACTGCCGCTGGACGACCAGCATCACCGCTGTTTTGCTGTCCACGTTGCCGGCGGTCTCGGGCTCCTCGACGCCGTCCTCCGCACGGCCCACCTGCGCCAGCGTGATCTGGGCCCCGGCCCGCGTGGCGACCACGATTCCGTTGAACTCCGGCACGCTGTTCACCCGGCCCCTCATCCGGACGGTCAACTCACGAGCGCCTTGACCCAGGTTCCCCCCGGGGAGCTGGAGGTTCTGGTTGGCCACCGCCCGGGTGACCTCCGCCGTGGTGAGGGTGTAGGCGCGCAGGCGGGTGGGATCAAGCCAGAGATTGACCTGCCGGAGGCGGCTGCCGACGAGGGTCACCTTGCCGACGCCCGAGACGGATTCGATTTCGCGCCGGAGGGTCTTGTCCGCAAACTCGCTGATGTCCCGGATTGGTCGATCGGCCGAGAGGGCCGCGTAGAGGACGGGGGCCGCGTCGGGGTCCACCTTGTCCACCACGGGCTGGTCGATGTCCTGGGGAAGGTCGGGCAGGATCTGGTTGACTTTGTCGCGAACCTCCTGGGCGGCCACGTCAACGCTCTTCTCCAGTTTGAACTGGATGAAGACCTGGGACACGCCCTCCGTGGAAACAGAGCGGAGCTCGTCTATCCCCGCGATGGTGTTCACCGCCCGCTCGATCTTGTCGGTGATCTCGGTCTCGATCTCCTCCGGCGCGGCGCCG
>JACQXP010000179.1 GCA_016208645.1 Candidatus Methylomirabilota bacterium
AGGCGCCTTTTGCACACAGTTCCCTCAGCCGGGCCAGCCAGTCCTCGCGATCCTCGGTTGACGGAAGATCTTGGTGCCCTCAAGCCCCCCCCGCCCAATGACGTGGTGGACGATTCCGGGGCGTTCAGCCTCTTTGGACTGCCTGTCCAAAAGTTGCTTTTGAACGAACGTCCCCCATTACTGCATGCCCGCTGGCCTCCGCGCCCCTGTCTCCCTGTTCAGCCCGCGGAAACTCGCCGAGTTGGCCAGACGGTGTCAAAGGGGGGCCGGTGTCAAGTTGAAAGTGGACCTAGATATGGGGGTCGGGGGCCAGGGGCCAGGGGTCGGGGGGCCAGAGCGCGGGTCAGCCCGATGGGACAAGCCGATCCTTGCCGGGGGTGAGAAGATTCGCGACGAGGTCGGCTTCGTACGTAGTCAGGTCCGGGAAGGAGGGGAACCCGTGAAGGCCCAGGCATGCGTCGCGGCTGGGATGAGGGGTCGCTGCTGTCACCTTGAGGATCGTCGCGACGAAGCGCTGGAAGGCGCGAACGGGAGTGGGCTCGCCTTGAAGCTGCGGGATGGCCAGGTCCTTGACGGAGAGCCGGACGCAGCGGACCCCGGGCCCCGCCGGCGTCGAATTCGGAGCCATCAGGAGGTCCAGGATCAACGAGTCAGCAGCCTGCGCCGACCCATCCGAGTTGCCGATGCTCACGACGGATATGCCCGCCACGTGCTTCCACGGCAACAGACCCGTGCGCCCCTGTCGATCCTGGAGTTGAAGGCCGCGGGCGTCGAGCCCGACGGCCCGCATGGGGACCGGCAGCAGCCGACCACGCGACGGGGGAGTGGGAACCTCCGCTGGTACCGGCTCGGGCATCGGGGCCTCTGGCGGGGGCGGAGGGGGCGGCGCCTCGGCGACGACGGCGGCGGACGAGACCTGCGGGGTAGCTTCGGATCGCTCCGGTGCCGCCTGCAGCACCTCCTTTGCCGCCACGATCATCGCCAGGCTGGCCTGCTGGAACTCGGGCGTGGCCCGAGGGTGGGTGCGCGCCTGTTCCAGCAGCACCAGGGCCTCCCCGGGCTCCTTGAATACCTGGCGCAACAGGCGGCCGTAGGCCATCAGGGCCTTCGGTGCCAGGGGGTCATTGGGCCACGCCGCGATGGCCTCCCGG
>JACQXP010000180.1 GCA_016208645.1 Candidatus Methylomirabilota bacterium
ACCGGAAAGGGTCAATCAGACGACGTGCCAGTTGGGGTGGGTGCGGGCGGCGGCGCGCAATCGGCGCGGGAGCCAACCCTTCAGGCCCGGGGTGAGGTACATCACGGGGTGCAGGCAGTCGCGGTCCCTCTCGATCACCCCCTCGGCCTTGGCCTGCTCGGCCAGCGGGGTGAAGGGGAGAATCCGGATCCCGGCGGAGAGCTGCACGTGGGCCGGATCCAGCCGCGCGATGAGGGCCAGCGTCCGCTCGACCGTCTCCCGGGTCTCGCCCGGCCGGCCGAAGATCACCGAGAGGACCAGGGGGACCCCGGCGGCACGGAGCGGTTCCGCGGTGGCGAGGAGGTCGGCCAGGTGTCGGTCGAGGTCGCGGAGGGGCTCCTGGAGGGGCCCGGGGCCGGCCAGCAGGGCCATCCGGCAGCCCGCCCTGCGCATCAGGTCGGCCAGCTCGCCGTCCATGTGGCCCGGCTGCAGGCCCGTGGCCCATTCGAGGTGAAGCCGCGCCTTGCAGAGCGCCCGACACAGGGCCTTGGCGTCCGGGACCGGGACATTGAAGCCCGAGTCGGCCAGGAAGACCCTTCGAATCCCGAAGCGCGCGCGCAGCTCCCGGAGGTCGTCGAGCAGCCCAGGGATGGGACGCGGGATCGGACCCGGCATCGCCGACATCGGGATGGGACCGTCAATCCTGGGAACCGGACCTCCGGTCCGGGGGGTCGGACCCTGTGCGCGGAGGTAGGGCCACATCTTGGTCAGGACAGCGATGCCGTATCCCGCCGCCTCGTACCGGGGCAGGTCGAAGGCCTCGTAGCACGGCGAGATCTGCGGGGCGTCCCAGGGACCCGGCGGGTTCACCCGGATCTCACCGCCCGCGCGGCACACCAGGCCGGGGAGATCCCCCCAGGGCGCTCCCCGGTCCAGCCGGTCTACCAGCTCGGGGAGCGACCGGCTGGCATCCCCCGCCAGGAGGAAATCCGGTTCCAGGGCCTCGAAAGCCTCGCGCGGCAGGAGGCTCACGGCCGGTCCCCCCAAAACGATGGGCACGCCACTGTGTTGGCGACAGGTGCGGATCCAGGTCTGGATATCCGGCAGGAAGCTGTGCCCCGGTCGGCCCCCGACGGCGTCCAGGTTGCGCACCGAGATCCCGATGAGATCGGGCGAGGATTCGGCGATGGCCCGACGGATGGCCTGGCGGGGCGCCCGGGCGAACATGAGGTCCAGCAGGTGGACCCGGTGGCGGCTTCCCCGCAGGGCGCCCAGCAGGATGGCCAGGCCCAGGGGGATCGGCCGGATGGGGACGCTGGCGACGAAGCGATCGTGGCGATTGCTGCTGACGAGAAGGATTCGCATGGGATGAACAGCGCGGCCCCGCCGCGCCTCAGGGAAGCAGGCGGGGGATTCCGGTAGCGGCATCCACCGTGGCGGCCGTCATGGCCGGCGTGTTGTGGGCGCAGCCGATGCGACCCTGCCCGTCCACCAGGATGAGGCCGCCCTCCCCCTTCACCTTGCGGGCCAGGTCGGCGATGGCCTCCTGCGCCGCCCGCATGGGATCCAGGCCGGCTTCCAGGCGGTCCACGGTTGCGCGGGCCAGCGTCACGCGAATGATGGGCTCGCCGTGGCCCGTGCAGGACACGGCCCCGCGCCCGTCTTCGGCATAGGTCCCGCATCCGACGAGGGCGCTGTCGCCGACACGGCCCGGATGCTTCTGTGCCATGCCCCCGGTGGAGGTCGCGGCGGCAACGTGGCCCTGCTGGTCGAACGCCGCGGCCCCCACCGTCCCCATGGCCTCCAGGTCGGCCCGCCGCTCTTGCCACCAGCGCTGCAACTGCCGCTCCGTGATCAGCTCCTCCGAGGAACACGTCGGGATGCCGACCGCGGCGGCGAAGCGTTCCGCGCCGGCCCCCACCAGCAGGACGTGGCGCCCCTGCTCCATGATCCGCCGGGCCAACCGTACGGGATTGCGCAGGTGCTTGACCGCCCCCACGGCCCCGGCCCGCAGCGTGCGGCCGTCCATGATGGAGGCATCCAGCTCCACCTGGCAGTCGGCGTTCAGCACGGCGCCCCGTCCCGCGTTGAAGACCGGGTCGTCTTCCAGAACCGCCACGGCGGTTTCCACGGCGTCCACCGCGGACCCGCCGTTCACCAGGATGCGCCAGGCCTCGAGGGCGGCCACCTTCGCGCCCTGTTCTCGGGGGATCCGGAGGTCCTCGGAGTATTTCCCGGCGCCGCCGTGCACGATGATGCTGGCTCGGATCATGGCGGTCTCTCCTTAAGAGCGGTCAGGGGCGGGCCCGCGTCCTGCCGGCGTACTCCCCGGCCAGGCGGATCCGCTCCGCCACCGGGGGGTGCGTGTAGAGCAGCCAGACCACTGCCGGCGGCGGCGTGAGGTCGGCCAGATTGGACCGCGCGAGCTGCACCTCGGAGCGGATGAAGGCCGTGGCGTTTCCCGTGAGCGCCAGCGACGTCCGGTCCGCCTCCCGCTCGAAGTAACGTGAGATCCCATTCTGGATGGGCAGGCTCACCAGGTTCAGCACGAAGAGCACGAGGAGGAACAGGGGCAGGCCGGCCACGTCCGCGGGTCCCGCCAGGTGAAAGCCGCCCCGGCGGACCGCCCAGTCCAGGGTGCGGGCAGCGCACCAGAGGGCGATCCCCATGCCGAGCAGGCTCAGGCCGATCCCCTTCCAGATGTGGGCCCGCTTCCAGTGGCCGATCTCGTGCGCCACCACCAGTTCCACCTCGTCGGGATTGCTCCCCGCGAGGAGGGTATCGTAGAGGACGATCCGCTTCGTGCGCCCCAGCCCCGTGAAGTAGGCGTTGCCCTTCCGGGTGCGGCGGCTGGCGTCCATCTCGTACACCTGGTCCACCGGGACCCCCGCCCGCCCCGCCAGGGCGATCACGCGCTGGCGCAGGTCGGGATCGCGAAGGGGGCGGATGGTGTTGAACAGGGGATCAATGACGATGGGCGCGAGCATGACAAGCAGGACCATGACGGCGGCGACCAGGCCCCACGCGGGCAGGACCCAGCGCCCTGGGTACCGGCGCCACAGGAGGGCCACAAGGGAACCCAGGGGCACGGCCAGGGCGAGCGTGAGGAGGAGGCTCTTGATCCGGTCCACCAGCCAGGCAGCCCGTGTCTGGGTGGAGAGGCCGAAGGCATGCTCGCGGACGAATCCGGCGTAGTACCCGAAGGGGAGCGCGAGGAGTTCGAAGACCAGGACGAGCAGGGCCAGGTAGACGGCCACGGCCACGGCGGGATGGGCCGGTGCCAGGCGCACCGCCAGGTTCCGGAGGGCGGCCGATGCCGGCGTCCCGACGAGGAGCAGGAGGATCACCAGGCGGAGGGCGATCCCGGCGGCGAAGAGCCGGTAGCGCCCGCCCATGTAGGCCCGCCCGCGGGCAACGTCATCCGGCGTGAAGTGGGCCGCGATCTCGGCCGGCAGGTTTCCGGCGGTGGAGGCCGCCCAGGCGGGGGAGCTGGGGGTGAAGGGAGAAATCATCAGAATGGTTGCCAGGGAGACAACCAGCGAGAGCAGGCCGGATGCCCGTCTGGCCGTCATCTGGCAGCGTCGCCGGGAGCCAGGCGCCCGAGCACCCGGTGGCGGGTACCCGGTCGCCGGGTGCCTGAGAAGCGCATCAGTTCAACATCCCCAGCAGGCGGTGGAGTTCCCGGCGCGCAGCCACGTCAGTCGGGGCGTTGCTCGACGAGCTGGCCGTCCAGGGTCACCGTGAAGCGGTTCCTGGCCCCGGCGCGGTCGAAGGCCCGCAGGGCGATGCGATTGGCGGCGGCATGCAGGACCGGGGGCGGCACCTGGACGAAGAAGTCGCCGTCTTCCTTCCAGAACCGGTATCGTTCAGGCAGGAGGAATACGGAGTGCAGGTTGGTCCCATCCACGTTCACGACGAACAGGCCGGGCGGGACCGCCTCGCCCTGCTCGTCGATGTCGCGGTAAAAGTACACCTCGCCCCGCGCCTCGTGCAGCACCGGGTAGGAGCCGATCGCCAGGAGGGTGCGGGTCCGGCCGTCCGCGGAGAATTTCTCGATCCGCTCAATCGTCCGCTCCACGGTGGGGTCCTTGACCGGGCGCTCGGAATCCAGCTGGCACATGAACCACTCGCCGTGACTGGCCCAGATGGGTTTCCCCTCGATGGGTCCCAGCCGGCGGGTCTGCTGCCAGTCGTTCTGGACCAGCCAGAGTTCCCGAGCCAGCGCCCCGTCCACCGTGGGGCGCAGGTTGACGATCAGGAGCGGATTCCCGCGGGGCGAGCGAAACTCTTCGCGGCTGACGGAGACGAGGTCGGTGCGGATGAAGCCGTGCGTCTCCTCGGTGACCCGGACCTTCACCCACAGATCTCCCCGCTCGTCGAAGATATACAGGGGCTGCCCCTTGCCGGGCTTGCGGCCGATGATCTCATAGGTCTCCCCTGGGCGGGTCGTCTTGATGACCTTGGCGGAGACCTGGGGCATCTGCCGGATCAGGACGTCCCGGCCGAGGATCAGGGCATCCACCGCCCGGGCGTCTCCGGCCCGAAGAAGCCCGGCCAGGAGAAGCATGGCCAGCCATCCCCCGGTGCGTCTCTGAAGCAGCCGAGCCACCTGGGAGCGTCGCAGGAGGGGGGGTGTGCGCGCCATACGGGACATGCACTCCTTCAGAATCCGGTGGGACAGCCGAGGCACGACCCCGATTGCGGCGGTAGCATGGCGGAAAGCCTCGCGAAAGTCAATCGCCTCGATATCCGGCGATTCGGCAATCCGGTAACTCGGAACGCCCTGATTGCCCGGTCGCCCAATCGCCGGGTTGCCTGCCTGGCCAGGCTCAGGCTCGCTCCAGCAACGCCTGAAAGCCCGCCTCGTCCAGGATCGGGGTTCCCAGGCGCTTGGCCTCCTCGACCTTGGAGCCGGGATCCTTGCCGACGATCACATAGTCCGTCTTCTTACTGATGGACGAGGTCACGCGGCCGCCCTGCCGCTGGATGGCGGCCTTGGCCTCGTCGCGGGTCATCTGCGTGAGCGCCCCGGTCAGGACGAAGGTCTTCCCCAGGAGGGGCTTCGGACCGGCGGAGGCCTCGTCCTCCATCTTCACCCCCGCCTCCCGCAAGGCGGCGATGAGGCGGCGGTTCTCCGGCTGCTGGAAGAACAGGGCCACGCTGGCCGCGATGCGCGGGCCGATGCCGTGGACGGCGGCCAGTTGCACCTCGGTGGCGTGGGACAGTCGCTCCATGCTGCCGAACTCCGCCGCCAGGATCCGGGCCACGTTCTCGCCCACGTAGCGGATGCCCAGGGCGAAGAGCAGGGGGGCGAGTCCCCGGCCCTTGCTCGCCTGGATGGCCGCGTGCAGGTTGGTCGCCGATTTCTCCGCCAGGCGTTCGAGTTCCGCGAGCTGGGTCACGCCGAGCCCGTACAGATCGGCGAATGTCCGGACGAGCTCCCGGTCCACCAACTGTTCGACCACGGCCTCGCCCAGGTGCTCGATGTCCATGGCCCGACGGCTGCCGTAGTGGAGGAGCCCCTCCTTGAGCCTGGCGGGACAGGCGGAGTTGGCGCAGCGGGAGACGACCTCGCCCTCGGGACGGAAGGCGGCCGAGCCGCATACCGGGCAGGTCGCCGGGAAAGCGAACGGCCTGGATTCCGGCGGACGCTTCTCCGTCACGACGCGGAGGATGTGGGGGATCACGTCCCCCGCGCGTTCGACGATCACCGTGTCCCCCTGGCGGACATCCAGCCGCTCGATCTCGTCGGCGTTGTGCAGGGTGGCGCGGCTGATGGTGGCCCCGGCGATCTCCACCGGATCTAACAGCGCCGAGGGGGTAAGCGCCCCCGTCCTCCCGACGTTCACCAGGATCTGCCGGATCACCGTGGTCGCCTGCTGGGCAGGGAACTTGTAGGCCACGGCCCAGCGGGGATGGTGCGTGGTGGATCCCAGGCGCCGCTCTTGGTCGAGGGAATCCACCTTCACCACCACCCCGTCGGCATCGTAGCCGAGGCGCATCCGGTCCTGCTCCAGCTCGGCACAGGCGGCGACGGCCGCCTGGATGTCGGCGCAGCGTCGCGAGCGGGGGTTGATCTTGAAGCCGGCCTTGCCCAGCGCCTGCATGGCGTCCCAGTGCGCGGTGAAGGGGTTCGGCTCCGCGTCGGTCACGGCGTAGATGAAGATGTCCAGGGGCCGCTTCGCCGTGATGCCGGAGTCCTTCTGCCGGAGGGAGCCGGCCGCGGCGTTGCGGGGGTTGGCGAAGGGCTCTTCGCCTTCCGCTTCCAGCGTGCGGTTCAGCGTCTCGAAGGCCTCGTGGGCCATGAAGACCTCGCCCCGGACCTCCAGCACGTCGAGGTCCGCCAGGGGTCCCCGCAGGCGCAGGGGGATCGTCCGCACCGTCTTCAGGTTCTGGGTGATCTCCTCGCCCAGCCGGCCGTCGCCCCGGGTGGCCCCCCGGACCAGGCGCCCCCGTTCGTACAGCAGGGCGACGCCCAGGCCGTCCACCTTGGGCTCGCACACGTAGGTGAAGATTTCGCCCGGGAGGGCGCGCTGGAGGCGCGCTTCGAACTCCCGGATCTCGCCGGCGGAGTAGGCGTTGTCCAGGCTCAGCATCGGCACCCGGTGCTGGACCGAGGCGAAGCCTTCGGCGATCGCCCCGCCGACGCGCTGGGTGGGGGAATCGGGGGTGATCACCTCCGGGTATGCCGCCTCCAGCTCCCGGAGCTGATTGAACAGGCGATCGTATTCGGCGTCGGAGATCTCCGGCCGGTTCAGGATGTAGTAGCAGTAGTCGTGGTGGTGCAGGCGCGAGCGGAGTTTCTCGACGCGGGTAGCGAGATCCGTTTTGGCAGGCATGGCGTTGTCCCCTGCGTTTCTTGTAACAGAATCCCTGTCACTTGACAAGGCAACGGGCAGGCCTACCGGCGGGGGGGGCCATATCGGAAGGAATCGGGCGTACGCGGCCTCCCGGAACGGCAGATCGTCAAAGACCGGCACGGAGACCTGTCTGCCGTGCCCGGCACAGGCAGGCCACCTCCTTCGGGGCCGGAGGTGGAGCCATGTGCGGAGCCATGTCATCGGGTGGGGCCCGCGAGGGATCTTCGGCGGGCACGAGGCCGAGATGCGAGAGAATCCGGCGGTTGACTTGACAGCCACAAGCATCTTGGATACCGTCTCTGCCAATCCGCCATCGAAGCCCATCTCCCAGAGGAATCGCTGTGAA
>JACQXP010000181.1 GCA_016208645.1 Candidatus Methylomirabilota bacterium
CGAGGGGAGCCGGTAGCGGTCGAAGACGAAGAAGATCACCATCGAGAGAATCGGCAAGCCAAGCAAGAGATATGGAATGAGGAGCTTCCGCCATTCTCGGCGGGAACGGACCAGCCCGTAGACGGCAAGGGGCGCGGCCAGTCCAAAGGTGACGGCGGGAAACGCCAGGGGGACGGACCGCCGCGCGATGAAGTCAATGTAATAGACGTCCGGGACCTCGATGCGGTTGGTCAGGAGTGCCGCGCGCTTGGCGGTGAGGAGCAAGAACCGTCCCGGCGCCTCCGCGATCGTCCTGAAGGTCTCGTCCCGCCAGTACGCCGAGACCTCGCCGCGGCCCATCCGGCGCCCCAGGCGCCGCTCCGCCTCCCGCTGGAAGTCCAGTAGTTCGTTTACGGTTGTGGCCCGGAGCAGGAACGGCGGCGGCTCGTACCGTCCCGTGTCATTCCCGGCATGGTTGCCAGTGTAGAGGTTGGTGCCCATCTCCGCCGTCGAGAGGACGACCTCCCCGCCGACCACGGTGTTCCGCAGGGCCACGGGCAGGAGCACCGCGACGGCCCCCGCCAGGACCAGGAGTGCGCGGCGGGCATCCCGCGCCGGCACGAGCCATGCCGCCAGCACCAGCGCCGGCACCAGCAGTAGAAGATTTCCGCGCACCAGTCCCGCCAGCGCGCAGGCGGCTCCCGCCCCGACCCACCAGGCGTGTCGCCCGGTCGTGTGCGCCAGGGCCACCGCCAGGAAGGCCGCCTCGAGGAGCACCGGCCCCAGGAAATCCTTGAGCAGAACCACGTCGTAGAAGGCCATCGTGCGATAGAACGCGCCTGCGGCTAGCGCCGCAATCGCGACCGGATAGCCGAAGAGCCGCCGCGCCCCCTCGAAGAGCATCCACAGCCCCAGCACGCCGAGGACCCCCTGCACGACCGTCGCCGCAAACGGATGGTGGCCGAACAGCGCGTAGAAGATCCCCAGGAAGTACGGGTAGAGCGGATCGAAGAAGAAGACCTCGTCGCCCCAGAAGCTCCGCTGGGCGATATCCCGGGCCCACGCGTCGAACATGGCGCTGTCGGCCGCCGGGACCGCCAGGACCGGATAGCCCTTGATGGAGACAAGGATCCACAGCCGGTACAGCAGCGCCAGCGCCAGCAGCGCGACGACCGGCACCGTGCGCTTCCACCGGCCATCTGCCAAGAACCGTGCATGCATGGCGGTGCGGCCCCACCGTCCGGAGGCGACCAATCCCGGCCCCGGGCGCGTCCGGTCGGGGTATCCACTCATCGCCGGCTTTCCTGGGAAGCGGATGCTCGCGCTGGACACGGGCCCCTTCTCCAATTCCGCGGGCGAGGCCTGCGGGTTCGGGCACCGACCTGGGACGCGTGTGGGACCATAGCCACCGCACCCGGTCGTGTCAAGAGGCATCGTCGCGGAAATACCCATCCGCAAGGACTCCCCACCCCACGACGATCCAGAGGCATGGCGGAAAACGGATTCTGAAAATGGATGAATTTCCCGCTTGACAACTGGAAATCACTCGGGAATACTTAACCATATGGTTAACTATTCTGACCGCGCCCTCGATGCCACCTTTGCCGCCCTGGCGGATCCCACCCGCCGGGCGATTCTTGCTCGACTGGCGCGGGGAGAGTTCTCAGTAACCGAGCTGGCCCAGCCATTCGATATCTCTCTCCCCGCCATCTCGAAGCACCTTCGTGCTCTAGAAAATGCCGGCCTCCTCCCCCGCTCGAAAGACGGGCGGGTCCGGCATTGCTGTCTCGTTCCCGGGCCGATGAGAGAGGCCGCAGAATGGATCGCCCGCTACCGACGCTTCTGGGAGGGGCAATTCGACGCCCTTGCCAGACACCTAGAGGACTCACCCAAAGGGAGGGGACAGATATGGCCACAGCGCAATCCAGCACGGAGACCACGCTCAACCTCAGGCGGATCTTCAAGGCGCCGCGGCAGAAGGTCTTCCGGGCCTGGACGGACCCGGAAGAGCTGAAGAAGTGGTGGGGCCCCGAGGGATACGCCACACCGTCAGCCGAGGTGGACTTGCGGGTGGGCGGCAAGTACCGTCTCGGAATGATGAAACTCCCGAACGGGGAAATCTTCTATCTCTCTGGAACCTTCCGTGAGCCGGAGAGAGAGAACTGGGAGTGGCGATGTTACATCCGAGGGATTCCGAACGGACAGGAGGCTACCATGGCGCGCATTGTGGATTCCTTGCTTGCGGAACTCGATCAGGAAGCAGCAACCACGCGGCGAGTGCTGGAGCGGGTCCCCGGCGACAAGCTGGGTTGGAAGCCCCACGCGAAGTCCATGTCCCTTGGCCAGCTTGCGTTGCACATCGCCACTACACCGGGTGCAGTGGCAAAGATGCTGTTGAACGATGGTTTGGATCTTGGCAGCGTGAGCTTTGGCCAGCCCTCTGCCAGCTTGGCCGCGGAGCTGCTGCCAGCCCTCGACGAGAGCATCAAGACCGCCAAGCAGGTGCTGAACGGGCTAGACGACCACAAGGCGATGGCGCCTTGGAAGTTGACCAAGGGGAGCAAAGAAGTGTTCACGGCTCCGCGAATCGGGATTGCCCGCACGATTATGCTGAACCACTGGTATCACCACC
>JACQXP010000182.1 GCA_016208645.1 Candidatus Methylomirabilota bacterium
CGTGGATCGGTACGGGGATCTCCTGGTCATGCAGATTCTGACGGCCGGGATGGAACGTGTTCGCGAGATGGTCCTGGCGGCCCTGCGCGACGCAATCCAGCCTCGCGCGATCTACGAGCGGAACGATGCTTCCCCCCGGAAGCTGGAGGGTTTGGAGCTCCGCAAGGGCTTCGCCTGGGGCCAGGGGGAGACGGGTCTCTGGATCCAGGAGGGTGACCTGCGCTTCTTTGTCGAGGTGGCGGAGGGGCAGAAGACCGGCTTCTTCCTCGACCAGCGCGAGAACCGCCGGGTGGTGAAGGGTTTGGCGGCGGGGCGGGAGGTCCTGGATTGCTTCTGCTACTCGGGGGGCTTCGCGCTGAGCGCAGCAGCCGGCGGGGCGGCCGCGGTCACGGGGATTGACCTCTCCGCCGAGGCGATCGCGTGGGCTGAACAGTCGGCGGAGCATAACGGCCTGTCGTCCCGGTGCACGTTCATGATTGGCAATGCCTTCGACGCCCTGCGGGCCTTCGACCGGGAGGGACGGCGATTCGGGATGTTGATCCTGGATCCTCCCGCCTTCACGAAGGGCAAGGGAGCCCTGGCGGGCGCCCTGCGCGGCTACAAGGAGATCAATCTTCGCGCCATGAAATTGCTGGCTCCCGGGGGGATCCTGGTCTCCTGCTCCTGCTCGTACCACGTGGATGCCCCGACGTTCCTGGAGATGCTGAGGGCAGCGGCCGCGGATGCCCACAGGGCATTTCAGCTCCGGGAGCTTCGCACGCAGGCCAACGACCACCCGATTCTCCTCGCCGCGAAGGAGACGCAGTATCTCAAGTGCGCGATCCTGGAGGCGTTGAACTGACCCATCCGCAGATTTCGCAGATTACGCAGATGTCAAGATCCTTGCGCGAGATTCCCTGTAGCTCATCGGTCTGTCGGTTCACCGGTCGGATCCTGTCCGGGGAGGGACTGGGGTGGTGAGCCGTTCGATCCCCTGGCGGTGCGGGGTGTGCCGGAAGGAGATGCGAGGAGTATGGGCGATCCTCACGCGGAGGCCCTTTCCGGTCTGTTCCCGGTGCCGCCTCATGGTTCACCACGGATGCCTGGCGAAAGACGATCCCCCTGTCTGCCGCCGTTGCACCGCGACGAAATCCGAGGCCCCGCCCATTTAGGCTAAAAAGTTGATTCACGCCCATACAAGATCAAGGAGTTAGGCCCCAAATGGTGTCCGGTACCTATTTCCGAAGGAGGGTCTCATGAAACCGCCGCTCTCGATGGCCGGCATCTTCCCCCCCATCCCGACACCCTTCGACGCGACCGGGGAGTTGGACCTGAAGGCGCTGGCCGCCAACCTGGAGAAATGGAATCGCTACCCCCTGAGCGGCTACGTGGTGCTGGGAACCAACGGCGAGTTCCCGTATCTCACCGAGTCGGAGAAGCTGACCTATTTCGAGGCCGCGCGGAAGCACATCCCCCCGACCAAGCTCTTCATGGCCGGCACGGCGTGCGAGTCCACCCACAGCACCATTGCCCTCACCAAGAAGGCGGCGGCCCTGGGCGCGGACGTCGCCATCCTCGTCACGCCCAGCTATTACAAGTCCAGGATGGACGCGGCGGGACTTTCCCACTATTACCTGAGCGTCGCCGACGTGTCGCCCATCCCGGTAAGCCTCTACAACATGCCGGCCAACACCACCGTGGATATGCCGGCCGACCTCATCATCGCGCTCTCCCAGCACCCCAACATCCTCGGCGTGAAGGACAGCGGCGGGAACTTGGCGAAGCTGGGCGAGATCATCCGCTCGGCGCGCCCGGGCTTCCAGGTGCTGGCCGGCTCAGCCGGGTTCCTGTACCCGGCCCTGTGCGTCGGCGCCATCGGCGGCGTCCTCGCCCTGGCCAACATCGCGCCCCAGCAATGCTGCGACATCGTGAGCCTGTTCAAACACGGCAAGCACGAGGATGCCAGGGAGCTGCAGCTCCGGATGATCGCCCCCAATACCGCCGTTACCGCCCGCTTCGGCGTGCCGGGCCTGAAGGCGGCCCTGGACTTGCTGGGCTACTACGGTGGCCCGCCCCGCAGCCCGCTGCTGCCTCTCAACGACGCGCAGAAGGACACCTTGCGAAGCGTCCTGGTCGGGGCCGGAATCCTTGGAGCAGGGATTGGGGGCTAGGGGCTGGGGGTTGGGGCCAAACCACGGGGATCAGGGGCTGGCGATTCCCCCCTAACCCCCAATCCCTGACACCCAACCCCCGTTTTTACAGGGCTAAACGTTCGAGGCGCGACGCTGTCCAATGGATATGAGGGCAATGCTGCCCCGAGGAGGTGAGACCATGAAGATCATGCGAAGTCTCGCATTGGCCGGCTTCGTCGCCGCCATTCCCCCGGCGCAGGTCTGGGCCCAGGCGGGGCCACCGCCCGCGCCGCCGTCCCAGGAGCGCCCGATGAAGCGGGAGCTCCCGGCGGAGGCGAAGGCCCTTATGGAGCGGCAGCGAGAAGAGATGAAGGCGCTGCGCCAGAAGCACCGGGAGGAGCGACGGGCGCTCATGGAGAAGCTTCGCCAGGAGCGGAAGGAGCGCCGCCCGCCCGGCTCGCCGGAGAAGAAGTCCCTCTGATCTCACGGACACCCGGACCCTCGGGGGCCACCTCCTCCTCGAGGGTCCGGGCCAGACCCTCGGCTTGGCACGCCAGATCGGTCAGCGACAGGCTCCCGCAGAACCGGCGTTGGGCCCCGAAAGACGGGGCGGGTTGACCAAGAATATGGTATGAAGTCAGAGGATCTGTCCCGGTGGCCAGAATACTGAGAGGCGAGATTCGCTGGGCGGATCTGAACCCCGTCCGCGGAAGCGAACAGGCGGGCAAGCGACCGGTTCTCATCCTGAGCCACGACGTGTTCAACCTTTACGCCGGGGGGTAGAGACCAATCCACCGGTCCACCCCAACCCCTAGCCCCCAGTCCCCAACCCCCGTCCTCTATCCCCAACCCCCGTCCCCCGTCTCCGGTCCCCGGTCAGCTCAACTGATACTGCAGTTGATGCAACCGATAGTAGATGCCCTGCCTGGCCAGGAGTTCCTCGTGCGTCCCCTCTTCGCGGATGCGGCCCTTGTGGATCACCAGGATGCGGTCCACGAACTGGATCGTGGAGAGGCGGTGGGCCACGATGATGGCGGTCCGGTCCTGGAGGAGGACGCGCAGGGCGTCCTGGATGAGCAGCTCCGTCTCCGTGTCCACGGAGCTGGTGGCCTCGTCCAGGATCAGGATGGTGGGGTCGAAGGCCAGCGCCCTGGCGAAGGACAGGAGCTGGCGCTCGCCCTGGGACAGCGTGGAGCCGCGCTCCTGCACTTCCTCCTGGTACCGGTGGGGCAGGCGTTCGATGAACCGGCTGGCGTGCACGCGACGGGCGGCCTCCTGGATCTGCTCCGGGGTGATCCATGGGCTGCCCAGGTTGATGTTCTCGCCGATGGTGCCCGAGAAGAGGAACACATCCTGCAGGACGAGGCCGATGTGTTTCCGAAGGGCGGTCTTGTCCCACTCCCGGATGTCCAGCCCGTCCACCTGGATCCGCCCGCGCTCCACGTCGTAGAACCGGCAGAGAGCCGAGATGATGGACGTCTTGCCGTGGCCCGTGGGGCCCACCAGGGCGATCTTTTCCCCGGGCGCTACCCGGAAGGAGATACCGCGCAGGACCGGCTCACCCGGGACGTAGGACAGCCAGACGTCCTGGAACTCGATGGCCCCCCGCGCCGCGCGGGGCTGCCGCGGCGTGGACGGCGTCGTGACCTTCGCGGGCTCATCCAGGAGGCGGAAGATCCGCTCGCTGCTGGCCATGGCGGCCTGGAAGATGTTGTACTTCTCCGCCAGGTCGCGGATGGGCTGGAACATCCGCTGCACGTACTGGATGAAGGCCACCACCACACCCGTCTGCACGGCCCCGTCCAGGATCATGCCGCCGCCCCGCCACAGGATGAGGCTCACGGTGATGGCGCTGCAGACTTCCACCAGGGGGAAGAAGATCGCATTGTAGTGGATGCTCTTGAGCAGGGCGTCCCGGTTCTGGGTGTTGATGTCCTTGAACTTCAGGTAGTTCCGCCGCTCCTGGCCGAAGGCCTGGACCGTGGCCATGCCGGAGATGTTCTCGTTCAGGTAGGCATTCAGGCGCGAGAGGATGCGCCGGCTCTCACGGTAGTTCTCCCGGGCTCTGGCGCGATACACGTTCGTGGCCAGGATCATCACCGGCAGGAGGGCGATCCCCACCAGGCCCAGGCGCCAATCCAGGAGCAGCATGGCCACCGCGATCCCCGCGATCATCAGCGTATCGCCGAGGAAGGCCACCACCCCGGAACTCAGCAGCTCGTTCAGGTTCTCGACGTCGTTGATGACCCGGGTCATGAGGCGGCCCACCGGGTTCCGGTCGAAGAAAGCCAGGTCGTGTCCCTGGAGGTGCCCGAACAGTCGCTGGCGGATGTCGTGCATCACCCGCTGGCCGACGTACTGGGTGGTGTAGGAGTGGGCGAAGTGGAAAAGGAAGCTCAGGACGACCGCGCCCACGTAGAGGAGGGCCACCCGGTCCAGGCCGGCCAAGTCCTTGGCGGCGATGTGCTCGTCAATGGCGATCTTGACCAAATAGGGCCCCAGGAGCTGGGCGCCCGTGTACCCGGCGAGGAACAGGATGGCCAGGAGGACCAGGAACCCGTACGGCCGAAGGTAGGCCAGCAGGCGCAGGACCAGCCGGGCGTCGTACGCCTTGCCCAGCACCTCGTCGTCAATGTGAACGTTCGGCCCGTGCATGGCTACCCATTCTCCCGCTCGGCCAGGGCCTCCAGCTCGCGGGCCAGGAGTTGCTTCTGGTGCAGCCGGTGGTAGTGGCCTTCGCGGGCGAGCAGCTCCTGGTGGGTGCCGCGCTCCGCGATGCAGCCGTCCTTCAGGTACACGATCTGGTTCGCGTCCTTCAGCGTGGAGATCCGGTGGGAGATGAGGATCGTCGTCCGCCCCTCCATGGCGGCCTTCAGCTCGCTCAGGATGCGCTCCTCGGTCTGGACGTCCACGCTGGAGAAGGCGTCGTCAAGGATCAGGATGGGCGGGTTCTTGATCAGGGCGCGGGCCAGGGCCGTCCGCTGCTTCTGGCCGCCGGAGAGGCGGACGCCCCGCTCCCCCAAGAGGGTCTCGAACCGGTCGGCGAACTCCTGGATGCTGGGCAAAAGCGCCGCCACCCGCGCGGCCTCCTCCAGGTCCTCGATGGTGGCGTCCTGGCGGCCGAACAGGATGTTCTCGCGGATGGTCTCGGAGAAGAGGAAGATGTCCTGCGAGACGAGGCCGATGGAGGCCTTGAGGGTGGTGAGCGGGATGCTCCGGATGTCGCGCCCGTCCAGGAAGAGGCTGCCCTCGGGCGCCTCGAACAGGCGGGGGATCAGGTTGACGAGGGTGCTCTTGCCCGCGCCCACCTCGCCCACGATGGCGCAGCGGCTGCCGGCCGGGATCCTGAGCGAGACGTCCCGCAGGACCCAGGGGCCCTCGAGGCCGTAGCGGAACGACAGGCCGCGGATTTCGATCTCCCCGCGGAGGCGCCTGGGCCTTCCGTCCTCCCGCGTGAGGTATCCGGGCGCGACGGGCGTCTCCAGGATCTCCACCAGCCGGGCCAGGGCGGAGGATCCCCGCTGGTACAGGTTCACCACGTACCCGATGGCCATCACCGGCCAGGTCAGCATGGCCAGGTAGCCGTTGAACTGGACGAACTGGCCGATGGTGAGCTGTCCCGTGAGCACGCGCCGCCCGCCCAGCCAGAGGACGATGGCGGCCGCCAGCCCGGAGAAGACGGCCATGAGCGGCCACAGGAGGCCGCTGAGGCGCGCCGTGACCAGGTTCTTCCGCATGTACTCGGCGGAGAGATCGGTGAACCGGCGGAGCTGGTTCTCCTCCTGCGCGTGGGCCTGGACGACGCGGATGCCGGCCAAATTCTCCTGGACGAAGATGCTCACCCGCCCCAGGAACTGCTGCACCTCGCGGTAGCCCCGGTGGATGCGGTTGCCGAAGCCCAGCACCAAGAGGGTGATGCCCGGCAGCGACAGGAGCGACCAGAGGGTGAGCCACGGGTCAATGCCGATCAGCAGGGGCAGCGCCGCCAGGATGAGGATCGCGCCGTCCAGGGCCGCCACGGCGCCGATCCCCAGCATCTCGCGGACCGACGCCAGGTCGTTGGTCAGGCGAGACATCAGGTCGCCGGTCTTGGTGTGCTGGAAGTACGAGAGCGGCAGGCGCTGGAGGTGCGCGAACAGGGCGTTGCGGAGGCCCCACTCGATGTTCCGGGAGAAGCCGAAGACGTTGGTCCGCCAGAAGAACCGGAAGATCCCCTGGCCAACCGCGGCCAGGACGATCAGGGCGGGATAGCGAAGCAGGCCCCACCCGTGGTCCTGGGCCACCGCCAGGCCATCCAGGGCCAGGCGGGTGAACCACGGGATCAAGAGGTGCATGGCATCCGTGCCCAGCAAGGCCAGGATGCCCAAAAAGAAAAGCCGGCGATGCCGGCGGAGAAATGGCCGGACGTGCTGCAGGAGCCTGGCGATGGCGCGCCTCACACGAAAGGAGAAACAGCGAACGACGGAGTACACATTCTGCTATGTAACGCCAGAGTTTGCAAGGGCTTCATGCGGGACGTGTAGAGCAGGGAGGCGGGCACGCCACACGAATGGCCGGACGGTGCGAGGGCGGTCAGGGGGCTGGAGGTCGCAAAGCGGAAAGGCGACCTTCACATCCGCAACGAGATCCAAGTGATCCCCGTGTCTCAATGGGGGAGTCGGTGCTCAATACCCGGAAACCCTCACGTTCTGCAGCGGCGGCCTGCTGCTGATCCAAGGTCACGAATTCAAGCGTCGCAGGATCATCCTCCGCGGCGACAAGCGCGGCGCCGATCTGGAGGGCGTCCGAGGCACGGATGGGATGGGTCTCGACGATGCGCTCGGCGTGACGACGGACGATCTCCACCGCCGTGACCTCGGACCAGTGCTGCCACACGCGCAGGATTTCCCGTCGCGCGGCGAGCAGTCGCCGCACTGCGGCGGGTTCCTCTCGCCGACGGCGGGCGAGCGCGGACAGTAATTCCACGCGGGTGAGGGTCCAGACAAGCACATCCGGGTCTTCGCGCAGCCAGCGCTCGGCGCGGGCCGTGGCCCGTTCGGCGACGACCAGGGGAATGAGCGCGGACGTATCCCAGAACCTCACCACCCACCCTCCCGCTCCCGCAGGAGGTCCTTGAGGACGCTGCCGCGAAGGCGCGGCGGCCTCCGCTTTCCGAGCCAATCGGGCAGGCCACCAGTGCCTCGGCGGATGAGCCCCCGCCGTTCCAGGCGCAGCAACCGTGCCTCGTGGCCCCCGGAGCCGCGGACGGACCGGTCCAGGGGAACGATCTGGGCGACACACCAGCACCGACCCTCCACTCCGCACATGGTCCAGGTAGCGGGAGAGGTTGTTTTTCAGCTCCGCGATTTTGGCCGTTTTCATATGGCCATGTTAGCTATATCCACACCCGTTGTCAACGGCGAAGACCCCTCTGTGCAACCGGATCGCCTCCGGCTGGGGGTCGGTCCGCAGTGAGTTCGCGAATCACCCGCAGGATTTCCTCCAGCCGAAACGGCTTGCCCAGCATCCGGTCCACCAGCCCCCGTTCGCTGGGCTCCTTCACCACCTGGTCCCCCCAGCCGGTCATCGTGGTGCCCGACGGTCCGGAGGAGGTCGCTGAGCGCCTCCCGAATCCACGGATCGTCGTCGATTAACAGGATACGCTGCGGGCCGGTAACGGTCGCGCTGGCTTTCTGCCTCGCAACCACTGGCCCAAGGGCAGCCTGGAACTGGAGCGTAACGGTGCTTCCCCGCGCCGGAACCGAGGCGACCTGAATGTAGCCGCCGTGTCGCTCCATGAGGTGTTCCTGCGTGAAGGCTGACCCTGGTTGGGTCGCGTGCGAGGTGAGGACGCCAAGGAACCGGTCGCGGCACACGAGAGGCTCGCCCAAGACGGCGGTGACGTCCATTCCCCATACCCGTGCCACGCCGCCGGGGCGAGCACCTGGGCCTGCTCGTCCCAGAGCCAGACCGCGCCCGTCTCGGTCCCGATGAGTTCTCCCACGCGCTGGGAAATGAGCTTGAGGAGGGTGATCAGGTCCAACTCGCGGGTGATCTCCGCGGTCACCGTGGCGGGCGCTGCAAGCTGTCGTGTCCGGTCGGCCAGCGCCTCCGCGGCCCGCTTGCGCTCGGTGATATTCACGTACATCGCATGGGTGCCGGAGACGCGGCCT
>JACQXP010000259.1 GCA_016208645.1 Candidatus Methylomirabilota bacterium
CCCCAACGTCATGGCCTCCTACCTGGTGATGCTGACCGCCTTCCTCGGGCAGGCGATCCTGCTGGAGGCCTCCCTCAGCTTCCTGGGCCTGGGCACGGCGGAGCCGGTGCCGTCGTGGGGCCTCATGCTCCGGGGCGCGGCCGTGGAATTCGCCGAGCGGGCCCCCTGGATGGCCATCTTCCCCGGCCTGACCATCAGCGCGGCCGTCTTCGCCTTCAACGTCTTCGGCGACGCCCTGCGCGACGTCCTCGATCCCAAGCTCCGCATGGCCTGAGACCCCTGTGATCTGTCCGCCACGTTGACCCCCCGTCGCGGTTGGGTGGGTCCCCGCATGCAGTCCTTCCTCCCGGAGGGATCGGACCCTTCCGGAGCCGACGGATCGTTCGCCTCTCTTTCCAGCACCACGTTCGGCCATCAGGCGGGCGAGGCAATGGCAAATGTCTGGCCCAAGAACCGGACCTGAACCTCCTCAAGAAAACGTTTGGCGAATCTCGCAGCCCCCGATTAGTGTGTGGAAGCGAGAATCCAGGGATGCCAGTGCCTGGCGAGTCTGTCCGTCTGAGGGAAACGAACCTCCGTCCGTTTCCGTTGCTACCCGTCTGGTTCCTGGTCGTCATCTTCTATCTGAACATCACCTCCCGCATCGTCTTCTCGCCGCTTTTGCCCGTCATCCAGGGGGAACTGGGCTTGCGCCACGGGGAAGCGGGCTCCCTGTTCCTCCTGATCCAGATTGGCTACTGCCTGGGCCTCCTGGGATCCGGCTTCGTCGCGTCATGGCTGAACCACCGGCGCACGATCCTGGTGTCCACAACGACCTTGGGGGCCGTCCTGCTGGTCATGTCCCGATCAGCCTCAGTCGCCGGGCTGCGGGCAGGGCTCGTCCTGCTGGGCGCTTTTGCGGGGCTGTACCTGCCGTCAGGAATCGCGACGGTGACGGGAGAGATCCGGAAGGAGCACTGGGGGAAGGCGCTGGCGATCCACGAGTTGGCGCCGAACCTCGGCTTCGTCACCGCGCCACTCCTGGCGGAGGCCCTCTTGAGGTTCCTGCCCTGGCGTGGCGTCCTGGCCGTTCTGGGCACCCTGGCGATCCTCATGGGGGGCATTTTCGCGCTGGCAGGCCACGGAGGGAGCCGCCGGGCCGAGCCGCCCCGGTTCGATACGATGAAGCAGATCGCCCGCGATCCCTCGTTCTGGGTCATGGCGACGCTGTTCTCCGTCTCCGTCGGATCAGGGTTAGGCGTGTATACGATGATGCCGCTCTTCCTGGTCACCGAAATCGGGCTGGAACGGGAGCTGGCAAACACCATCGCCGGGTTGTCCCGGGGCCCCGGGATCCTCCTCGTGTTCTTCTCCGGGCTGATCACGGATCGGATCGGCCACCGGAGGGCACTGGCCATCTCCCTGTTGACGATGGGGGCGTTCACGCTGCTGCTCGGGATGGTGCATGGCCGGGTGATCACGCCGGCGTTGGTCATCCTGCAGTCCACCTCGATCGTCTGCTTTTTCCCCGCAGGCTTTTCCATGCTCTCCGCGATGTTCCCACCCCATCTCCGGAATCTGGCGGTCTCCATGGTGACCATCGTCGGATCGTTCCTCGGAGCGGGCGCCATCCCGCCGGCCATCGGATACCTAGCAGAGGTCTCCTCCTTTTCAGCCGGCCTCATCCTGCTGGGCGTCGTGACGCTGGCGCTCCTGCCCTTGTTGCGGCACGGAAAATCCTCCCCGGGGATGGACGGGAAGGCGGACCACCCGAACGTCCCGGCGGGCTGAGGGGCGGGGCAACCGCCGCGGCTCTCCAGCAACGCTGCCAAGTCCTCCGCCGGTTGGCTCCGGGTCCCGCACGTCTCGGGAACCCACCGTTACCGCCCGGGTGCGACGATCCGGTTGCGCAGGATGCCGATTCCCTCCACCTCGACCTCGACGACATCGCCGGGCGTGAGCCACTGCGGCGGCACGAAGCC
>JACQXP010000260.1 GCA_016208645.1 Candidatus Methylomirabilota bacterium
TGGCCCGGGCAGTCCACGTGGGCGTAGTGGCGCTTGTCCGTCTCGTACTCCACGTGGGCGATGGCGATGGTGATGCCCCGCTCCCGCTCCTCGGGGGCCTTGTCGATCTGGTCGAAGGGGACGAAGCTCACCTTCGGGTTCTTGAGGCCCAGGGCCTTGGTGATCGCCGCGGTGAGGGTGGTCTTCCCGTGGTCGATGTGGCCGATGGTCCCGACGTTCATGTGCTCCTTCGTCCGCTCGAACTTCGCTTTGGCCATGGAACTCTCCCTCTGACGGGGCCTCGTCCAGGCAGCCCCCTGGCGGCCGCCCCCGCGCCCCTGCCTGCCCGGGCGGCGTGCCGGCTGCCCCTACGCCACCGCGCGACCGCCCATCCGGGCGATGATCTCCTCGGCGATCTGGACCGGCACAGGCTCGTACCGGGCGAACTGGAGCGGGGTGTGGCTGGCCCGCCCCTGGGTGGCGGAGCGGAGATCGGTGGCATACCCGAACAGCTCGGCCAGGGGCACCTCGCACCGGATCACCTGCGCCGCCGGCCGCGCCTCGATCTCCAGCACCCGCCCGCGCCGCGAATTCAGGTCCCCGATCACCTGTCCCACGAACTCCTCCGGGACGACCACGTCGAAGCGCATGAGCGGCTCCAGCAGGATCGGCTTGGCCCGCCGCGCCCCGTCCTTGAAGGCCATGGAGCCCGCGATCTTGAAGGCGATCTCCGACGAATCCACCTCATGGTAGGACCCGTCCACCAGGACCACCCGGGCGTCCACCAGCGGATACCCCGCCAGCACCCCGCCCTCCATGGCCTCCTTGATGCCCTTCTCCACGGCCGGGATGTACTCCCGGGGGATCGTCCCGCCCACGATCTTGTTGACGAACTCGAAGCCGCCGCCCGGGAACGGCTCGAGCTGGATCTTCACGTGGCCGTACTGGCCGCGCCCGCCCGTCTGCCGGATGAAGCGCCCCTCGGCCGCGACGGCCGTGGTGAGCGTCTCGCGGTAGGCCACCTGGGGCTTGCCCACGTTGGCCTCCACCCTGAACTCCCGCAGGAGCCGGTCCACGATGATCTCCAGGTGCAGCTCGCCCATGCCCGAGATGATGGTCTGGCCCATCTCCTCGTCGGTGGTCGTCCGGAAGGTGGGGTCTTCATTGGCCAGCGTCGCCAGGGCCAGCGACAGCTTCTCCTGTCCCTCCTTGGTCTTGGGCTCGATGGCCACGGAGATCACCGGTTCGGGGAACTCGATCGCCTCCAGCACGATGGGACGGCTCTCCAGGCACAGCGTGTCGCCGGTCTTGGCGTTGCGCAGCCCGACCGCGGCCGCGATGTCGCCGGCCGCCACTCGCTTGACCTCCTCCCGCTTGTTGGCGTGCATGCGGAGGAGGCGCCCGATCCGTTCCTTGGTCCCCCGGGTGGAGTTGAAGATGTAGGACCCGGACTCCAGGGCCCCCGCGTAGACCCGGAAGTACGCCAGTTGCCCCACGTACGGGTCCGCCATGATCTTGAAGACCAGGGCGGCGAAGGGTTCCCGCTCATCCGCCCGGCGCTGTTCGATCTGCGCCGTCTTGGGGTTCCGCCCCTCCACCGGAGGCAGGTCTAGCGGCGAGGGGAGGTAGGCGACTACCGCGTCCAGCAGGGGCTGGACCCCCTTGTTCTTGAAGGAGGCCCCGCACAACACCGGCACGGCCTTGAGCTGGAGGGTGGCCCGGCGGAGCGCCGCCTGGATCTCCTCTGGACTCAGCGCCTCTCCCTCCAGGTACTTGTGCATCAGCTGCTCGTCCTGGTCTGCCACGGCCTCCAGGAGCTTCTCCCGCGCGCGGAGCGCGGCCTCCCGCTGGTTGGCGGGAATCTCCTCGTCGTGGAAGGCGGCCCCCAGCGTCTCCTCCTCCCAGACGACGGCCTTCATCTGGACGACGTCGATGATCCCCTTCAACCGGTCTTCCTTGCCGTAGGGAAGCTGGACGCACACGGGATTGGCCCCCAGCCGCTCGGCAATCATGACTACGGCGCGATCAAAGTCCGCACCCGTCCGGTCCATCTTGTTGATGAAGGCCAGGCGGGGGACCCGGTACTTGTCCGCCTGCCGCCACACCGTCTCGGACTGCGGTTCCACGCCGGCCACGGCGTCGAACACGGCGACGGCCCCGTCCAGGACGCGGAGCGACCGTTCCACCTCCACGGTGAAGTCCACGTGCCCGGGCGTGTCGATGATGTTGATCCGGTGATCGTTCCAGTAACAGGTCGTGGCCGCCGAGGTGATGGTGATCCCCCGCTCCTTCTCCTGCTCCATCCAGTCCATCTCCGTGGAGCCCTCGTCCACCTCGCCGAGCTTGTGCGTCTTGCCGGTGTAATACAGGATCCGCTCGGTCGTGGTGGTCTTGCCGGCATCGATGTGCGCCATGATGCCGATATTGCGAGTGCGCTCCAGCGGGTACGTCTCAGGCACGATCCGATCCTTCGACTGTGGGCCGGGGGCGGAGGCCCCGCGGGCTACCAACGCCATCCCGCCACAGGCGGGACTTACCAACGATAATGCGCGAAGGCCCGGCGCACTACCAACGGTAGTGCGCAAAAGCTTTGTTCGCCTCCGCCATCTTGTGAGTGTCTTCCCGTTTCTTCACCGAGGCGCCCCGGTTGTTGGCCGCCTCGATCAGCTCCGCTGCCAGCCGCTCCTGCATGGTCTTCTCGGTCCGCTTGTGGGCGAAGCCGATGATCCAGCGCAGGGCCAGGGAGGTCCGGCGCTCGGCCCGCACCTCGACCGGCACCTGGTAGGTGGCACCCCCCACGCGGCGCGACTTGACCTCCAGGACGGGCTTCACGTTGTCCACCGCCTGCTTGAAGAGCTTCTGCGCATCCATCTTGGTGCGGTCCTCGATCAGGCGCATGGCCCCGTAAAAGATCCGCTCGGAGGTGCTCCGCTTGCCTTGCCGCAGCATGGAGTTCACGAACTTGGTCACCAGTTTACTGCCGAACACGGGGTCCGGCAGGACATCCCGCTTTTCGGCAACCTTGCGCCTGGGCATCCTTTACTCCTGTACTCCTGCGCCTCGTACGCCTCGGTGCTCCTCGGATCCCTCGCGCGCCTCGGGGATCCGCGGCCCTCTCGGCAGAGAAGAAAACCGGCACAGATGACCCGGAGCTCGCCCCGGACCCATCCGTGCCGGTTCCCTTAGCTGGCCTTGGGTCGCTTGGCCCCGTACAGGGAGCGGCCCTGCCTCCGGTCAGCCACCCCCGCCGTGTCCAAGGCGCCTCGGATCACATGGTAGCGGACCCCGGGCAGGTCCTTCACGCGGCCGCCCCGGATGAGCACGATGGAGTGCTCCTGCAGGTTGTGGCCGATCCCGGGGATGTAGGTGCTGACTTCGATCCCGTTGGTGAGCCGCACGCGGGCCACCTTGCGCAGGGCCGAGTTCGGCTTCTTCGGCGTCGTGGTGTAGACGCGGACGCACACCCCCCGCTTCTGCGGGCAGGCCTGCAGGGCCGGCGCCTTCTCTTTCTTGTGGAGCTGCCGCCGCCCGTGGCGGACGAGCTGCGTGATGGTCGGCATCGCGTTCCGTTTTCGGGTGAAAAACCGGTGGAGTCTACGCGGTCCGTCCCCACTTGTCAAGGGGATTCTGGGCCGTTCCGGGCCTCTACGGCAGATTGACGTCCATGGCCTGCAGGATCTCTGCCGCCGCCTCCTGGTGGGCGGCCGCATCCGCCTCCTCGGGCCGCGGCAGCGGCACCTCGGGGGTGGCGATGCGGGTCTCCCGGTACCACCGCATGCCCGTGCCCGCGGGGATCAGGCGCCCCATGATCACATTCTCCTTCAACCCGCGCAGCTCGTCCCGGAAGCCGTTGATGCTGGCCTCGGTGAGGACCTTGGTCGTCTCCTGGAACGAGGCGGCCGACACGAAGCTGTCGGTGCTGAGGGAGGCCTTGGTGATCCCCAGGAGCATGGGCTCGGCCGTGGCCGGCCTCCGCCCGCACGCGCCGCAGCATCTGGCGCACGATCACCTCGATGTGCTTGTCGTTGATGTTCACGCCCTGCAGGCGGTAGACCTCCTGCACCTCGTTCACCAGGTACTTCTGGAGGGCCTCCACTCCCTTGACGTGCAGGATGTCGTGAGGATCGATGGGGCCGTCCATCAGGGGGT
The DNA here is from genome assembly GCA_016208645.1 of Candidatus Methylomirabilota bacterium. GTDB lineage: Bacteria > Methylomirabilota > Methylomirabilia > Methylomirabilales > 2-02-FULL-66-22 > 2-02-FULL-66-22. Next base: position 4,129 of record JACQXP010000260.1, read on the forward strand.
CGCCCGCCTTGATCTCATCCCCCTCCAGGACCGTCACGTGCTTGCCGCGGGGGATGAGGTATTCCTTCTTGTCCTCCGCTTCCCCCCGGATTCTGATCTGCCGCAGGCCCTTCACGGTGCCCGCGAACTCCACCCGGCCGTCGATCTCCGAGATGATGGCCGGGTCCTTGGGCTTCCGCGCCTCGAACAGCTCCGCCACCCGGGGGAGGCCGCCGGTGATGTCCTTGGTCTTGGTCGTCTCGCGGGGGATCTTGGCCACGGCATCCCCGGCCGCCACGCCCTGGCCGTCCGTCACCATCAGGTGGGCCCCCACCGGGATCTGGGACTTGAACACCGTGGCCCCAGCCGCGTCCTTGATGGAGATGCGCGGCTGCAGTTCCTCCTTGGTCCCGTGCTCGACGATGACCTTTTGAGACAGGCCGGTGACCTCGTCCACCTCCTCCTTCATGGTCGTCCCGTCGATCACGTCGCGGAAGTGCACCGTGCCGGAGTGCTCCGTCAGGATCGAGGTCGTGAAGGGGTCCCACTCCACCAGGACCTGGCCCGAGACCACCTGCTGGCCGTCCTCCACCTTCAGGCGCGCGCCGTAGACCGGCTGGTAGGCATCCTTGGTCCGGCCCTTGTCGTCCAAGATGGCGATGGTGCCGTTGCGGTTCATCACCACCAGGTCGCCGCCGGCGGTCTTGACCGTCTTGAGGGTTTGGAACCGCACGGTCCCGGACAGCTTGCTCTCCAGCTGGGTCTGCTCCGTGCCCCGCGTGGCCGTCCCGCCGATGTGGAAGGTGCGCATGGTGAGCTGCGTCCCCGGCTCGCCGATGGACTGGGCGGCCAGCACGCCCACCGCCTCCCCCAGCTCCACCAGGCGGCCCGTCGCCAGGTTGCGGCCGTAGCACTTGATGCAGCATCCCCGCCGGGCCTCGCAGGTGAGCACCGACCGGATCCGGATCCGGTCGATGCCGGCGTTCTCGATCTTGCTGGCCAGGAGCTCCACGATCTCTTCGTTGGCGCGGGCCAGGGCCTCGCCGGTGAAGGGATCCGCCGCGTCTTCCAGCGGCACCCGGCCCAGGATGCGGTCGCGGAGCGGCTGGATGATCTCCCCGCCCTCGATGAGGGGGGTGACCCAGATGCCGTTGAGAGTCCCGCAGTCCACCTCGGTCACGATCATGTCCTGGGCCACGTCCACCAGGCGGCGGGTGAGGTAGCCCGAGTCGGCCGTCTTCAGGGCCGTGTCCGCCAGGCCCTTGCGGGCGCCGTGGGTGGAGATGAAGTACTGGAGGACGGTCAGCCCCTCCCGGAAGTTGGCGGTGATGGGGGTCTCGATGATCTCGCCCGAGGGCTTGGCCATGAGGCCGCGCATCCCGGCCAGCTGGCGGATCTGCTGGCGGCTGCCCCGGGCCCCCGAATCGGCCATCATGAACACGGGGTTGAACTCGCCCTGCTCGTGCCTCTCGAACTCCTTGAACATCTCATCCGACACCCGCTCGGTGACGTGGGTCCAGATGTCGATGATCTTGTTGTACCGCTCCCCCTTGGTGATCAGGCCGTCCTGGTACTCCTTCTCGACCTTGACGACCTCCCGGGTGGCCTCGCCGATGATCTCCGGTTTGTTGGCAGGGATGTGCAGGTCGTCCACCCCGATGGAGATGCCGGCCAAGGTGGCGTAGCGGAACCCCAGGTCCTTCAGCGCGTCCAGGAGCTTCACCGTCTCGCTGTTCCCCAGCAGGTAGTAGCACTGGGAGACCAGGCGCGTCAGCTCCCGCTTGTTCATCTCCTGGTTCATGAAGCGGAGCTGCGTGGGCAGGATCTCGTTGAAGAGGACCCGGCCCACCGTGGTCTCGAACACCTCCCCGTTCCACCGCAGCTTGATCCGGGCCAGCAGGCCGACCTCGTCGGCGTCGTAGGCCGCCCGGACCTCGTCCATGTCGGCGAAGGTCATGCCCTCGCCCCGCTGCCCCGGCTTCTCGCGGGTCAGGTAGTAGCAGCCGATGACGATATCCTGGCTGGGGGCCGCCACCGGGGCGCCGTTGGCCGGCGACAGGATGTTGTAGGGGGCCCACATGAGCAGCCGCGCCTCGAGTTGGGCCTCCGGCGAGAGCGGCACATGGACCGCCATCTGGTCGCCGTCGAAGTCCGCGTTGAAGGCGGAACAGACCAGCGGGTGGATCTTGATCGCCTCCCCCTCCACCAGGATGGGCTCGAAGGACTGGATGCCCAGCCGGTGCAGCGTGGGCGCCCGGTTCAGCATCACCGGGTGCTCCCGGATCACGTGCTCCAGGGCGTCCCAGACCTCCGGCCGGCCGCGCTCCACCATTTTCTTGGCGCTCTTGATGGTGGCCACGTGCTCGTCGTCCCGCAGGAGCTTGCGGAAGATGAAGGGCTTGAACAGCTCCAGGGCCATCTTCTTGGGCAGGCCGCACTGGTGGAACTTCAACTCCGGCCCCACCACGATGACCGAGCGGCCCGAGTAGTCCACCCGCTTGCCCAGCAGGTTCTGGCGGAAGCGGCCCTGCTTCCCCTTGAGCATGTCCGAGAGGGACTTGAGCGGCCGGTTGTTCTGCCCCTTCAGCGCCCGGCCGCGGCGCCCGTTGTCGAAGAGGGCATCCACCGCCTCCTGGAGCATGCGCTTCTCGTTCCGGATGATGATGTCGGGGGCGCGCAGCTCCATCAGCCGCTTCAACCGGTTGTTCCGGTTGATCACCCGCCGGTACAGGTCGTTCAGATCCGAGGTCGCGAAGCGGCCCCCGTCCAGGGGGACCAGGGGGCGCAGCTCCGGCGGCAGGACGGGGACCACCTCCAGGATCATCCACTCCGGCTTGTTGCCCGAGTTGAGGAAGGCCTCCACGATGCGCAGCCGCTTGGTGATCTTCTTGCGGTTCTGCTGCGAGGTCTCCTTGGTCATGCGGGCCCGCAGCTGGTTGGCCAGCTCCGGCACGGTGATCTTCTTCAGGAGCTCCCGGATGGCCTCCGCCCCCATGCCGGCGCGGAACCCGTCGCCGTACTCCTCCACGGCCTTCCGATGCTGCTCCTCGGTGAGGAGCTGTTTGACCTGCAGGGGGGTCTTGCCCGGATCCAGGACCACGTACTCCTCGAAGTAGAGGATCTTCTCCAGGTCCCGCAGCGACGTGTCCAGGAGGTACCCGATGCGGCTGGGGATGGACTTGAAGAACCAGATGTGGACCACCGGCGAGGCCAGTTCGATGTGGCCCAGGCGCTGGCGGCGGGCCTTCGACCGGATCACCTCGACGCCGCACTTGTCGCAGATGACCCCGTTATGCTTGATCCCCTTGTACTTGCCGCAGTTGCATTCCCAATCCTTGGTCGGGCCGAAGATCTTGGCGCAGAACAGGCCGTCGCGCTCGGGCTTGAAGGTCCGGTAGTTGATCGTCTCGGGCTTCTTCACCTCGCCGTGGGACCAGCTCCGGATCTTCTCCGGAGAGGCCAGCCCGATGCGGATGGCCCGAAAGCTGGTGGGGTCGATGGGCTTCTCGTCGAAGAACCCGAAGAACTTCTCCACAGGATGCTCCTTTAGGAATCGCGCTGGCGCGATTCCTTATTCCTTGACCAGCTCGACGTCCAGGGCCAGGCTCTGCAGCTCCTTCACCAGGACGTTGAAGGACTCCGGCAGCCCCGGCTCCAGGGCATTTTCGCCCTTCACGATGGACTCGTACATCTTGGTCCGTCCCACCACGTCGTCGGACTTGACGGTCAGGATCTCCTGCAGCGTGTGGGCGGCACCATAGGCCTCCAGGGCCCAGACCTCCATCTCGCCGAAGCGCTGGCCGCCGAACTGCGCCTTGCCGCCCAGCGGCTGCTGGGTCACCAGGGAGTAGGGGCCGATGGAGCGCGCGTGGATCTTGTCGTCCACCAGGTGGGCCAGCTTCATCAGGTAAATGTAGCCCACGGTGACCTCCTGGTGGAACGGCTTGCCGCTCCGCCCGTCGTACAGGATCGTCTTCCCCGACGGCGGCAGCGTGCCCCGCTTGAGCAGGGCCTTGATGTCCTTCTCGGTGGCGCCGTCGAAGACCGGCGAGGCCACCCGCATCCCCAGGGCCTGGGCCGCCCACCCCAGGTGGGTCTCCAGGATCTGGCCGACGTTCATGCGGGAGGGCACGCCCAGGGGGTTCAGGACCACCTCCACCGGGGACCCGTCCGGGAGGTAGGGCATGTCCTCCTCGGGCAGGGTCTTGGCGATGACCCCCTTGTTCCCGTGACGGCCGGCGATCTTGTCGCCCACCGAGAGCTTGCGCTTCATGGCCACGAACACCTTGACCAGCTTGAAGACGCCGGGGGCCAGCTCGTCCCCCCGCTTCACCCGGCTGATGCGCTCCTCCAGCAGGGTCTCCAGGATATGGATCTGATTCTCCGCGGCCTCGGCCACGCGGGAGACCTCCGTGGCCGTCTCCTCGTCCAGCTGCTGCCCCACCTCCAGCATGTCCTCGGTGGTGAGATCCGCCAGGACCTCGGCCGTGAGCTTGTGCCGCTTCTGGATGATCACCCGGCGGCCGCCCTTCGCCCGGACGTCTTTGCCCACGATCCGGTCCGTGAGGAGTTTCCGGATCTTGGCGTCCCGCTCGGCCGCGATGATCTGGATCTCGTCCTCGAAGTCCTTGCGGAGCCGGGAGACCTCCTCGTCCTCGATGGTCTTCGCCCGCTCGTCCTTCTCCACCCCCTTGCGGGAGAGGACCTTGACGTCCACCACCGTGCCGCTGATCCCCGGCGGCACGATCAGCGAGGCGTCCCGCACGTCCTCCGCCTTCTCGCCGAAGATGGCCCGCAGCAGCCGCTCCTCCGGGGTGAGGACGGTCTCCCCCTTGGGGGTCACCTTGCCCACCAGGATGTCGCCCGGCTTGACCTCGGCCCCGATGCGGATGATCCCGCTCTCGTCCAGGTCCTTCAGGGCCTCCTCCCCCACGTTGGGGATGTCCCGCGTGATCTCTTCCTTGCCCAGCTTGGTGTCCCGGGCCTCGATCTCGAATTCCTCGAGGTGGATCGAGGTGTACCGGTCGTCCTTCACCAGCCGCTCGCTGATCAGGATGGCGTCCTCGAAGTTGTAGCCCCCCCAGGGCATGAAGGCCACCAGGACGTTCTGACCCAGGGCGAGTTCCCCCGCCTGGGTGGCGGGACCATCGGCGATCACCTGGCCCTTCACCACCGTCTCTCCCTTGGACACGATGGGCTTCTGCGTGATGCAGGTGTTCTGGTTGCTCCGCTTGAACTTCAGCAGGGTGTAGATGTCCACGCCCGAGCCGTTATCCTGGCCGTCGGAGCGCGCCTCCTTGGGATCGGCGCGCACGCTGATCCGGCCGGCCGAGCCCGCATCCACCACGCCGCCCCGCTCGGCCACCACCACGGCCCCCGAGTCCTTGGCCGCCACGAACTCCATCCCCGTGCCCACCAGGGGAGCGGTGGGCCGGAGGAGCGGCACCGCCTGCCGCTGCATGTTGGCGCCCATCAGGGCCCGGTTGGCGTCGTCGTGCTCCAGGAAGGGGATGAGCGAGGTGGAGATCCCCACCAGCTGCTTGGGGGAGACGTCCATGTATTCGATCTGGTCGGGCGACACCATGACGAAGTTGCCGCCCACGCGGGCCGACACCCGGTCGCTCAGGAACCGGTTGCGCCCATCCAGCTCGGCGTTGGCCTGGGCGATGGTGTGCTTCTCCTCCTCGTCGGCCGTGAGATACTCGATCTCGTCGGTCACCCGGCCGTCCCGGACCTTGCGGTAGGGGGTCTCGATGAACCCGAAGTCGTTCACGCGGGCGTAGGTGGACAGCGACGCGATGAGGCCCACGTTGGGGCCCTCCGGCGTCTCGATGGGGCACATCCGCCCGTAATGGGTGGGGTGGACGTCCCGGACCTCGAACCCGGCCCGCTCGCGGGAGAGGCCCCCCGGCCCCAGGGCCGACAGGCGGCGCTTGTGGGTCAGTTCCGCCAGCGGGTTGGTCTGGTCCATGAACTGGGAGAGCTGGGACGAGCCGAAGAACTCCTTCAGGGACGCCGTGACCGGCTTGGCGTTCACCAGGTCGTGCGGCATGAGCGTCTCCAGCTCCTGCGTGCTCATGCGCTCGCGGACCGCCCGCTCCATCCGGGCCAGCCCGATCCGGAACTGATCCTCCAGCAGCTCGCCGGCGGCCCGCACGCGGCGGTTGCCCAGGTGGTCGATGTCGTCCACCTGGCCCTCGCCCCGCTTGGCCTTCAGGAGGTAGCGGATCACCTCGACGATGTCCTCCTTGCGCAGGACCCGCTCCTCCAGCGGCACCTCCAGCCCCAGCTTCTTGTTCATCTTCAGGCGCCCGACCTTGGAGAGATCGTAGCGGCGCGGGTTGAAGAAGATGTTCTCCAGGAGGGCCTTGGTGCTCTCCAGGGTGGGGGGATCGCCGGGGCGCATGCGGCGGTAGATCTCTACCAGGGCCTCGTCCGTCCCCCGGGTGGTGTCCTTCACCAGGGTCTCGCGGACCTCGAACACCTCCCGGTTGTCCGGGCCGCCCAAGACCTGGAAGGATTCCACCCCGCGCTCCTGCAGACGATCCAGGAGCTCGGCGGTCACCTCGGCCCCGCACTCACCCAGCACCTCCCCGGTCCGCTCGTCCACCGCGTCGCGGGCCAGACAGCGCCCCAGGACGTCTTCGCGCGAGACGGCGATCCGCCGGATCTTCAGGGCCTGGCACCGCTTCAGCCCGGCGCGGGTCAGGCGCTTGCCCCCGGCCAGGATCGTCTCGCGACCCTCGGCCACCTCCCGCGCCGCCCGGTAGCCCGGGGCACCCGGGGCATTCACGTCCAGCAGGATGTCCCGCTTCTGGAAGTGGAGGGTATCCCGCTCGTAGAAGAGCTTGAGGATCTCCTCGTTGCTGTGGTAGCCGATGGCCCGCAGCAGGATCGTCGCGAGGAGCTTGCGCCGCCGGTCCACCCGCACGTGGAGGACATCGTTGGCGTCAAACTCGAACTCCAGCCAGGATCCCCGGTAGGGGATGAGGCGGGCGGAGTAGAGGGTCTTGCCGCTGCTGTGGCTGGTGCCGCCGTCGTGATCGAAGAACACGCCCGGCGAGCGATGCAGCTGGCTCACCACGACCCGCTCGGTCCCGTTGATGATGAAGGTCCCGTGCTCGGTCATGAGGGGCATCTCGCCCAGGTAGACCTCCTGCTCCTTGATGTCCCGGATGCTGCGGGCCTCGCTCCCCGCCTGCTTGTCCCACACCACCAGCCGCAGCGTGACCTTGAGGGGCACCGAGTAGGTCATCCCCTTCTCGCGGCATTCCTCGGCCGTGTATTTGGGATCCCCGAACTCGTACCGGACGAACTCCAGGGAGGCGGAGTCGTTGTAGTCGGTGATGGGGAAGATGCTGGTGAAGACCCCCTGCAGCCCCGAATCGTCCCGCTCCTGGGGTGGGGTCCGGGTCTGCAGAAACTGCTCATAGGACCGCTGCTGGATCTCGATCAGATTCGGAATCCCGATGATCTCGCGGATCTTGGCGAAGCTGGTCCGATCCTCGACACCGGCCTTCTTTACGACCGCCATGCGCGTTATCCCTCGCTACTTGAGTTCGACAGTTGCCCCGGCGTCCTCCAGCTTCTTCTTGATCTCTGCGGCCTCGGCCTTGGACGCGCCTTCCTTGACCGGCTTGGGGGCGCCGTCCACCAGATCCTTGGCCTCCTTCAGCCCGAGCCCGGTGATGGCCCGCACCTCCTTGATGACCTGGATCTTCTTCTCGCCCACGCTGGCCAGCACGACGGTGAACTCCGTCTGCTCCTCGGCCGGCGTGGCCGCGGCCGCACCCGCGGCGGGCGCGCCCACCGCCAGCATCGCCGGCGCCGCGGCCGACACACCGTACTTCTCCTCGATCCCCTTGACGAGCTTGTTCAGGTCCAGGACCGTCCAGTTGTCAATCGAATCCAGCACATCCTCCACCGTGACCTTTGCCATTGAGACCTCCTCTTTCGGGTGCTGTCTCTCGCGTGCAGGATCAGATATCGGGACGCCGGGCCGCCTGTCGGCCCGGCCCTCTCCGCCTCAGGCGGACCGCTCCTTCTGCTGGCGAACCTGGTCCAGGACGCGGGCCAGCGCCCGCACCGGCCCCGCCAGGACGTTCACCAGGCCCTGCAGCGGCGCCTGGAACGCCCCGGCCATGCGGGCCAGCAGGACCTCGCGGGGTGGCAGGTCTGCCAGCGCCACGATCTCGGCCGGGCCGACGAGCTGCCCTTCGACCATGCCCCCTTTGACGGCGAGGGTCGGCCGGGTTTTCCTCCAGGCCGACAGAATCCGGGGGGCAGCCACCGGGTCCTCCCGGCTGATGGCGATGGCCGTGGGCCCCTGGAAGTAGGCCGCCAGGCCCGCCAAGTCCGTGTCCTTGACGGCGATCTTCGCCAGGCTGTTCTTGACCACCGTGTACTCCACCGCACTCTTGCGGAGGAGGGTCCGAAGCTCCGTGATCTCCGCGACGCTCAAGCCGCGGAAGTCGGTGAGCACCGCGCTCCGCGCGGCGCCCAGCTTCTGGCGGAGCTCCGCGATGCTGCTGGCTTTCTCCGTGCGCCCCACAGGTCCCTCCTGTTACACCTTGACGGCCGCCTGGACCGCGTTGACATCCACCCGGACGCCCGGGCCCATGGTGGACGAGATGGCAATCCCCTTCAGATAGCGTCCCTTGCTGGAGGCGGGCTTGGCACGCAGCAGGGCCTCCAGAATGGCCGTGGCATTCTCCACGAGCTGCTGCGGCGCAAAGGACGCCTTGCCGAAGGGGACGTGGATGATGCCGGCCTTCTCCACCCGGAACTCGATCTTCCCCCCCTTGAACTCCCGCACCGCCTTCCCCACCTCGAACGTGACGGTGCCGGTCTTCGGGTTGGGCATGAGCCCGCGGGGGCCCAAGACTTTCCCCAGGCGGCCCACCAGGCCCATCACGTCCGGCGTGGCGATGGCGCGCTCGAAGTCGAGCCAGCCGCCCTGGATCTTCTCCACCAGGTCCTCGGCCCCGACGTAGTCCGCGCCCGCCTCCCGGGCCTCCCGCTCTTTCTCCCCCTTGGCGAAGACCAGGACCCGGACCTTTTTCCCGGTCCCGTGGGGGAGGACGACGGTCCCCCGGACCATCTGATCGGCGTGCTTGGGGTCCACGCCCAGCCGCACCGCCATCTCCATGGTCTCATCGAACTTGGCCGTGGCGGCGGCCCGGGCTGCCTCGACGGCTTGGGCCAACTCCAGGCCGCCGTTCTTACCGACGGCCTGCGTGACCGCCTCGGCAGCCTTGCGGTATCGCTTGCCGACTTTCGCCATAGCTGGCTCCCTCCTTCCTCGCGTGCCGGACGGCGGGTGAGGTCGGCCGCCGTCCCCATCTCCGGCAATTTCAAATTTCAAACCGACAACCGACAACCGGTCACTGCCAATGGAGAATTTCAAACCGACAACTGCAAACCGGTCAATTGGCCAGTTGTCCGTTGTCAGTTGTCCGTTTTGCATTCCCCCTGGCGGGCTAGCCGGTCACTTCGATGCCCACGCTCCGGGCCGTCCCCTCGATGATCCGCACCGCCGCCTCCAGCGTGGTGGCGTTCAGGTCGGGCATCTTGGTCCGGGCGATCTCCTCGACCTGCGTGCGGGTCACCTTCCCGACCTTGACGCGGTTGGGTTCCTTGGAGGCCTGGGCAATCCCGGCCGCCTGCTTCAAGAGCACCGCCGCCGGCGGGGTCTTGGTGATGAAGGTGAAGGACCGGTCCGAGTAGACGGTGATCACCACCGGGATGGTCAACCCTTCCTGCGCCTGGGTCTGGGCATTGAACGCCTTGCAGAACTCCATGATGTTGACGCCGTGCTGTCCCAGGGCCGGGCCGACCGGGGGCGAGGGGTTCGCCTTGCCCGCGGGGACCTGCAGCTTCACCTGGGCGACCACCTTCTTGGCCATGCGCGCTCCTCGTTCGATATTCGACAGTTCGCGGTCAGACCCGCTCCACCTGCAGGAACTCCAGATCCACCGGCGTGGGGCGGCCGAAGATACTCACCATGACCTTGAGGCGCCCCTTGTCCGGCTTGACCTCGTCCACCACCCCCGTGAAATTGGAGAAGGGTCCGTCGACGACCCGCACGCTCTCCCCGCGGGTGAACATGACCTTGTGCTTCGGTCGTTCGGCCCCGGTCACCACCTGCTGGATGATGGCCTTCACCTGCTCCTCGGGGATGGGGGTCGGCCGGACGCCCGGGCCGACGAAGCCGGTCACCTTGGGCGTGTTCTTGATCAAGTACCAGAGGTCATCCGACATGTCCATCCGGATGAGGACGTAGCCCGGGAAAAACTTGCGGGACGCCTCCCGCCGTTTCCCCTTCTTCAATTCCACCACCGTCTCGGTGGGAATCAGCACCTGGGAACCCAGTCGCTGGGTCCTCGAGGCCCCCGGGAGGCGTTACGACGGCCTGCACCTGTTCCTCAGCCATGATTGCTCTCAGCACCCGAATGCCTGATTACTTGATGATGAGTCCGAGCAGCTTCTGCAGAATCAGGTCCACGAATCCCAGAAAGAAGGACACCACGAAGCTGGCGAGGATGACCACCGCCGTGGAGCCGATGATCTCCTTCCGCTGAGGCCAGGTCACCTTCTTCATCTCCACCCGGACCTCTTTGAGGAAGCGGACCGCCGCCCCCCGCCATTCCTGCACGCGTTCAACCAGGGCCGTCACCTGTGCCATACTCCATCCCCGAAATTCGACTGCGACCGCGCGATCCGACAGTCCCGCCATGGCGGGATCGCTAACCCTGTCGGTTCCTGTGGCAGGCCTGGAGGGATTCGAACCCCCAACCCGCGGATTTGGAGTCCGCTGCTCTCCCGTTAGAGCTACAGGCCTAACTCCGAATTGGTCATTTCGTTTCCCGGTGCGTCGTGTGCTTGCGGCACCAGCGGCAGTACTTCGACAGCTCCAGCCGGTCGGTGGTGTTCCGCTTGTTCTTGGTGGTGGAGTAGTTCCGGCGTTTGCACTCCCCGCACGCCAAGGTGATGATCTCTCGCATGACTGTCTGGCTCCCGCTCTGCCTGCCTGGCCCTTCCCCTCCCCCGGCGTCCGTCGCAGGCTGCTGCCCGCGGCCCGGGACCCGGGAAGGGACGTCGGACTACGCCACCACCTCGCTCACCACCCCCGCCCCCACGGTGCGGCCCCCCTCGCGGATGGCGAAGCGGAGCTCCTTCTCCATGGCGATGGGCTGGATGAGCTCGACCGTGACCGTCACGTTGTCCCCGGGCATGACCATCTCGGTCCCCGCAACTGGGTGTGGGGGGTGATGCTGGCGGGCTTGGCCACGACCTGGCCCCGCTCCACCTCCTCGCGCTTGACCCCCCGGAGGAGCACCCCGATGTTGTCCCCCGCCTGGCCCTGGTCCAGGAGCTTCCGGAACATCTCCACCCCGGTGCAGACCGTCTTCTGGGTCTCCCGGAGGCCGACGATCTCCACCTCGTCCCCGACCTTCACGATCCCCCGCTCCACCCGGCCGGTGACCACCGTCCCCCGGCCGGAGATGGTGAAGACGTCCTCCACCGGCATGAGGAAGGGCTTGTCGATCTCCCGCTTGGGGGTGGGGAAGTAGCTGTCCACGGCGTCCATGAGCTGGTAGACGCAGGCGTACTCCGGGGCCTTGGGGTCCGGGCTTGGCGACTGGAGGGCTTTCAGGGCGGAGCCCTTCACGATGGGGATCTCGTCCCCGGGGAAGCCGTACTGGGTGAGCAGCTCCCGGACCTCCAGCTCCACCAGCTCCATGAGCTCGGGGTCGTCCAGCATGTCCACCTTGTTCAGGAAGACCACCATGGAGGGGACCCCCACCTGGCGGGCCAGGAGGATGTGCTCCCGGGTCTGGGGCATGGGCCCCTCGGAGGCGGCCACCACCAGGATGGCCCCGTCCATCTGGGCCGCCCCGGTGATCATGTTCTTGATGTAGTCGGCGTGGCCCGGGCAGTCCACGTGGGCGTAGTGGCGCTTGTCCGTCTCGTACTCCACGTGGGCGATGGCGATGGTGATGCCCCGCTCCCGCTCCTCGGGGGCCTTGTCGATCTGGTCGAAGGGGACGAAGCTCACCTTCGGGTTC
>JACQXP010000275.1 GCA_016208645.1 Candidatus Methylomirabilota bacterium
CGGAGGGTGGGGCAAGGGTCATCCGCAAGCATTGGTCAGGCCGCGACCGTTTGGACAGCGAACGGCAGCTTGCTGAGGGTCAGTTCCTTAAGAGCCACTTTCTGACTGGCGTTGTCAATGTCGATGCCCACCAGCTTGCCATCTGCATCGTAATCTAGGACGATCCCCTCGGAAATATCGCGGCTCTCCTTACTGGGTTTCTCCGACAGGTCAATGTAGAGGGAGTCGGTGTCCGGATAGTAGCTGAGCTCCATGGCTTGAATCCTCGGTCAGGGAAAGCGTTGTGAATCGTGACCTTGTCCTCTAACGTGACCACCCTCAACACGCGACCCTCAAGCTCTTCTTCACTCTTGGAAAGCCAACGGAACGCCGCTTCACAACTTGCCTCCTCACCCTCCTCTCCCCCGCGACGGGGGAGAGGATTGAGGTGAGGGGGGCAGAGGCGGCTACTCGGTTAGCGCCCTTGTGTTCGGGCAGGGCTGGCTGGCTCTACCGCTTCCCGAATGGCTTCCTTCGTAATGCTATCGTTCCATTCCTCGACGATAGTTTCCCAGGCCATGCCGCTTGCCACCTGCTCGACCACATCCGAAACCAGGACCCTGGTGCGCCGAAATACCGGCTTGCCGTGGCAGATCTTCGGATCGCTCACGATATGCCGGCCCATCACTTGCGCCCTCCGCACTTGTCTGCTCATCCTCATGCTCCACCGTGTGCGTCGCCCTGGATCATAACCTGAGCCTGCCCTCCTTGCCGCTCCCGACGCGTGGAGGGCTGCAGCCGCTTCTCGGGCATCGCCCCTACCGTTCGGGCGAACTCCCGGGCGACGGGTTCCGCTCGCATAGGCTCTTTGGCCTCCCCGAGACGACTCGAAGCAAGGAACCGCGCAGCGCAACAATACTAAAGGGACGTTGGCCGAAACGCAACTTTTCGTTACCGGAAACCTCGGTCCACTCCGCGACTGGCTCCGCGCTCGAGAGCCGGTTCACGAGGGAGGGCTGTAGCTCCCAACGGGGAAGGGAAGGGCAGGAGATCTTGGTTCCCTCAGTCGGCGGCCCGCGGGCTAGTGGGGCGTCCGCGACGCATTCACCATCGGCTGCCGTGGCATGCCGTCACCTCACCCTCTCAGGCGTGCCTAGCCAAAAGTGGCTTTTGAACGACGTCCCCCTTAACCGGGACGTTGCTTCCGAATGTTCCTTTCTGCCTCACCCGCTTTGAGCAGCCGATCCCACCGCCCCCGGTCGGCGCGTCCGCGCTGCGCGGCCCGGTAGACCGCCGGGGGGCGCACCCCCAGGAGGTCGTCGACGGCACTGGCCGGGTAGCCATAGACCTCGAGGGCGAGGTAGGCGAGTCCCTCGCGGGCGCGAGCCGCCCGCGCCCGTCGGCTGCCGTGGTGCAGGGCGGGTGGGGGACAACCCGTCGCGGCGCAGACGCGGCTGAGGAGGGTGGCCACGGCGGGGCGCCGGGCCGGCGGGGGGTGCGCCTGGGCGGCCTCCCGCCGGCACTGCTCCACAAACTCTGCCCCGCCGAGGATCCGCTCGTCCCCGAGGTAGGCTTCCCGCCCCCGGCGGAGGGCGGCAACCGCCCGCCAACCCCCGAGGCTACGGATCAAGCCGCCGCCCTGGAGTTCCGGGCGCCGCCCGCGGGGAATGCCATCGGCGACGAAGACGCGGTACGCCTTCCGGGCGCGGGCCGGGGTCGGCCCGAAGTGCTGCAGGATGGCCCCGGTGGCCTGCCAGGGGCGGGGCCGGGTTCCCAGAAGCGCGCTGTGCCCGGTCCAGGGGTAGCGGTCCAGCGCCCGGAGCTCGGGGACCACCCCGGCCCGGAGGGGGTTCGGGTGGACGTAGCGGACGAGTTCGAGGAGATAGGGCTCTTCCTCCACCACGATGGATTTGTAGCGGTTCTGGAAGAGGTGGCCCACCCGCCGATGCCGCCGGTTGAAGGCCCCGGCATAGCCGGTGAGGAGCGAGCGCATACAGCGCGCGAGGGGCCGCCCCCCCGTCCGGAGCAGGAGGTGGGCATGGTTCGGGAGGAGGGCCCAGGCGTACACCGTGAGGGCGGCCGCGTCCACCAGCGCCCCCAGTCGGGCGCAGAAATCGCGCCGACCGGCGTCGTCCCGGAAAATGGGCCGACGCTCGAGGCCGCGCACCATCACGTGGTGGAGGACCCCCGGAGCATCGAGGCGGGCTTGGCGAGGCATTGCCGGAGGACGATATCACAAAGCAGTTTCGGAAGCAACGTCCCCCGTGCCACACTTACTCTGGAGTGCCGGGCCAAAAGTTGCTTTTGAACCAACGTCCCGCTTTACGCTTTACACAACGTCCCGCTTTACAGTGTCGCCAAACGGGCGGCCGGGAGGCTGCGCGGGTGTTAGGCATGTCGATTCTCACTCCTGGCTGAAGTAGTCCGAGTCAACCCGCTTTACGGTATGTGAAGAAACCTGAGTGACGCCGATGTTGTGGTCGATCATCAAAGTTGCGAGTTCTTCCCCATCAACGAGGATGATCTTGTTCTCGATCGCTCCCGTGAACTCCTTGGCCTCTTTCGTAAAACTCGAGGTCGTGATGAAGATGCCCTTGCGAGCGCGCTGGCCCTGGAGGGCACCGGCGAACTTCTGGATTTCTGGCCTCCCCACAACTCCATCCCACCGCTTGGCTTGTACATAAATGGTATCGAGCCCAAGGCGATCCTCTTTGATGATGCCATCTAACCCGCCATCACCAGAGTGGCCGACGGCCTTCCCAGCATCCAGACGGGAACCTCCGTACCCCATCGCAAGCAAGAGTTCGATCACGAGCCGCTCGAAGAACTCCGGTGGGCATTCTTTCACCCGGCGCAGAAGGTCGATGGCCAGCTCGTCACGAATCTGCTGGTGGCCGAAGGCGATGTGTTCCTCCGGCGTCATCTCCGTCTCAACGGCGACATTCGGGGAATCATTCTCTTTCTTGCGCGAAGAGGAGCGGAACTCCCGATGCTCAGGGAACTTGTCCAAGAACTTCAAATCGATCCTATCAGGGTTCTGCTTTAGGACTTCGCGACCACGGTCCGTGACGCGATAGATCCCGCGTCGTGGCGATTCAACCAGACCAGCACTCTTGAAGTGCGACTTCGCCCACGCGATTCGGTTCCGGAAGACGGTTTGCTGACCACTCGGCAGGAGCTGAGCAACTTCAGCCTCGGTTAGGACGAACTCCTTGGCAAGAGCATCGACGGTCTCTTGATTTGATTTCTCGGTTCCATCGGCCAAGTGATGGAGCAGGGGTAACATCAATGTCTGGAAGTCAGGGATTGCCATCAATGCTCCTTCAGCAAGGAATCGTGTGGAGATCGAAAAGCTAAGCTGTTGCGGAGTGACGGACGCGAAGCGGTCGGCAATACGCGATCAACTTGAGCGACTTGTTCTGCCCTCTTTCGCATGCCGCTTGCATGCCTCACCCCTCATCCCGCTGGGAAGACGTACGACCTGAGCAAGCGTTTCGAGTCGTCCCTTACAAAAACCATCAGAGCGCCGTCAGCAAGAGCCTTCCGGTACTGTTTCTTTGTCTGCTCCCGGGTTCGATCCGTAAGCCCTTCCAGGTAATCCTTTGCTGGATAGGCCAAGATCTGGCCGCTCACAACATCGAACTCGATGATCGGTCCGCGGTCCTCGAATGCAAGGTGCATCCCGGTTATAGCGTCCCAGTGTTCGTGGACCTTCGTTAAGTAAGGGTCAGGTATCGACGCTGATCTCTTCATTTCTTCCTCTGGCAGAACGCTATGGGCTTGAGCTGCGGCGCGAAGCGCCGGGTGCTCCAAGCCCTAGTTCGGACTTCCCACCTTCGAATCCAGATGCCGCCTTCGCGGGCAGTACCATGGCGGCTTCTTTGACCTTCCGGGCGGCCGCCTCGACGTCCAGACCCGCGATATCGATGCGTAGGTGGGCGCGCGCGTACGTCTTGCCGAAGTACGTGATGTCCTTCTTGATCTCTCTGAGGTACAGGCGTTTCTCGCGGGCCGTCAACTGCCGCTCGATCAGGTTTGAGTCGATGTCGTAGAAGGTGATCCGCTCGAGGATGTTCTCCGGTTCATCCACGAGGGCGACGACCACTCCGTCGGACCTCCTGACGGCTCGCAGGTATCCTCCCATCAGTCCGCTGGGGGGCAGAGCGATCACGCTGCGTCGGCTTTCGGGCCGTTCCAGGAGGTGAAGCAGGGCCTTCGCCGCCTCCTCGCGGTAGGAGTGCGACGTCAGGAACCGGCTCTGCAACCGCTCGATACTGGTGCCGAAGAAGGTCTCGGTTTCGTGGTCCAGATCGAAGAACGGGAGACCCATGAGGTTGGCCACTTTGCCGCCGATCGTGGTCTTGCCGACACAACCGACCCCTGTCAGGAACAGGCGCACTGTCGCCCCTCGAGGCTCTCTAGAAGTAGACAGACCTGTCTATTTCCTTTAGGGCTGCAGGGGGCTGCAGCCTATTTCCCTGCGCCTGGCCATGGTTTCTGAGGATATCCTCTTGACGGCAAAGGCCCCGGCCTCGCGGGAGGGGCGGTGGACCTCGCCGGGATAGGCTGCGAGGCCTTGCAGTCTATTTCTGCCAAAGGTAAGGTGACACTGCGCGGTGGGTCAAGCGTGCTCGGGACACCAGTGTGAGCCCGGTCTTCGTTGTGGTGGCGGCGGCGGCGGGTGGTAAGGCGGAGGCGGTCGGAGGCATAGGGCTTCCTCTGCCAGAATGGCGGGCCTTCCCTCCGGTCGTCGCCCCCGCGCTTCACGCCGGGAATCCTACGCTGAAGGCACCGGGCGAATCAAGGGCAATCTGAGCGGCCGTCGGGGGACGGGGGACAGGGGACCGAGGACGGGGCGCAGGGGCCGGGGGACCGGCGGTAGGGGTCGGGGGACGGGGGACAGGGGCTGGGGGCCGGGGATCGTGGAATAGCCGAGAAGAAGGGAGACGAAAGGCGGGGGCGCCGCGAATGCGACGCCCCCATTGCTGCCGACTGCCTTCTGCCGTCTGCCTACTTCCTTGGAAACACCTCCCTGATCTCCGCGTTGGCCTTCTGTCCGGCATCCACCAGCCACGTCACCTCGTTGCCACAGGCCATGAATCGCATGCCCTTCTGGATCCACTGCTTCGCCCCCGCCACGTCGAAGGTGTGCACGCCGCAGGGCACGTTGGCCCGCCGACAGGTCTCCAGGGCCCGCTCGACGTACTTCACGACCTCGGGGGCCGATGGATCACCGGGGAGGCCCAGGGTCTGCGAAAGGTCGTTGGGCCCGATGAAGGCGGCGTCCACACCTGGCACGGAGATCAACTGGTCCATGTTCTCGACGGCCTTGGCCGACTCGATCTGGAGGACGATCATGGTCTCCTGGTTGAGCCGGGCCGTCAGCTCCGCCCCCTTGTAGCGCGCCCACGACGTGTGGACGTTTCGCGTGGCCATCCCCCGCTGGCCCAGGGGGTGATACTTGGTGGCGTGGATGATGGCCTCGACATCGGCCTTGGTTTCCGTCTGGGGGCAGAGGAGCCCCGTGGCGCCGAGGTCCAGGCTCTGGTACAGGCGCTGGGGCTCGTGGATGCTGGGCACCCGCACGATCGTCGGCAGATTCACGCCTCGCGCGGCGATGCAGAAGTCCGCCAGGCTCGCCGGGGAGAAGCTGCCGTGCTCGCAGTCCACGAAGACGTAGTCCCAGCCTGCGTTCTTCATCATCACGGCCACCGCTGGCAGCCGGAGGTGCGAGATCATGGTCCCGCAGACGACGCCGCCGGCCTTCAGGGTTTTCTTCAGGGGGTTCTCCAGGATCATGGTCTCCTCCGTCTGAGAGTCGAGAGCAGAGAGCCGCGAGCCGAGAGCCGAGAATGACAAGAAAACCGGGACCGGCATCACGTCTTACGTTTCACGGTAGAGGGTAGCGCAGCGCATCCAGAAGGCAAGAGAAAAGGGTCAGAGGTGTGTTCCTCTGACCCTTGATCGGTGCGATGCCGCCGCCGGCCGGGCGGTCAGCCGCCCATGATGATGGGATGCAGCTCGACGAACTGGCCGTCCTTGGGTGTGTGGCTCAGGTACTCGCGCTCGCCGTTCACGGCGGCGATGCCGAACTCGACCTCGGGCAGCTCCGCCAACCGGATCAGGTCCAGGATGGTGGCGTCCTCCGGGCCCACTACCTCCACCACATCCGAGGGGAGCCGGTAGTAGCGCAGGAAGCTGCGGGGGATCTTCAGCACGACGATCTTGCGGATCACGCCAGGACCACCTCTTTCCGCTCGGAGAGGTCCAGGGCCGAGAGCGTCTCCGCCGTCGGCAGGCCGTCGGGCGTCCAGCCGCGGATCTGGTAGTACTCGTCCATCATCTTCCGGAACGCCTCGGGCGGGATGTTGGGCATCTCCTCGCCCCGCTTCTCCTGGGTGAGGATCCGGTGGGGCAACTGGTCGTCCTCCCGCGTCACCCCCAGGCGCGTGCTGTACAGCCGCTTCAGGGTGAAGATCCGGTCGCCGGCTTTCATCAGGTCGTCTTGCCACGTCCACTTCCAGCCGGTGAGGGTGTTCAGGGCCTCGGTCAGCGGCGTGGGGCTGAAGCCCCGCGCGTAGAACTTGCACATGCCCAGCCCGTTGTAGATCGCCATGAGGTTGTGCATGCGGGCGGCCAGGAGGGCCTTGCCGTCGGTGATGCGCGGGTTCAGCTTGGCGTTGTAGCCGAACTCGGGCATGGGCACGCCGGTCTCCACGATGAAGGGCAGCCCCTCCAGGTGGCAGGCGCCTCGCGCCCCGGTGGCGTAGTTCACCCCCATGGACCAGAAGGCCCGCGGATCGTGCATGGGAAACTCCAGGCCCTTCACCGTGATCGTGAGCTTCTCGGCGTCCCCCCCGATCTTCCGCGCGGCGGCCAGGGAGCCGTCCGCCAAGAGGTTCCCCAGGTGCTTCCGGAACGCCACCTGCTCCACCGTGGCCAGGATGGCCTCGGAATCTCCCCAGGCCAGCTTGACCCCGCCCGTGTCCCGCTCGGAGATCAGGCCGCGCTCGAACGCCTCGATGGCGAAGGCGATGCTGTTGCCCGCGGAGATGGTGTCCAGGCCGTACCGGTTGCACAGCTCGTTGGCCCGGATGACCGAGGGCAGGTCGTCGTTCAGGAGCATGGCGCCGAAGGAGCCCAGCGTCTCGTACTCCGGGTTGTGGCCCACGTTCTCCCGGACGCCGTTTCCGCCCTCGATGGTGACGTGCTGCCAGCAGTGGATGGGGCAGCCGGAGCAGGAGCTGGACTTCACCGCGTACCGCTCGTGGATCGTCTTGCCGCTGATCCGGGCGGCGCCCTCGCGCCAGTGGCCCTCCTGGAAATTCTTGATGGGCAGGCCGCCGCGCTCCTCGTGCGTCTCGATGCTCCCCGAGGTCCCGTACACGGTGAACATCCCGAACTTGGCCGGGACCTCGTTGGTCTTCTTGAGGGCCCAGCCCATCAACCCGGCCGGGTGGTAGACCGGGACGCCGCGGGTGCCCCGGACCACGATGGCCTTGAGCTTCTTCGCCCCCATCACCGCGCCCATCCCCGTGCGCCCCGCGGCCCGGGCGTGGCGGCCCTCCACCATCACGGCCGCGATCCGGACGAGGTTCTCGCCGGCCTGGCCGATGGCGGCCACCTTGGCCTTGGGATCGGTCTCCTCCAGCAGGAGATCGCCCGCCTCGTAGGTGTCCTTCCCCCAGAGCCTCTCGGCGGGTCGGATCTCGACGTGGTCATCGTTGATCCACAGGTACACCGGGCTGGAAGCCGCGCCCAGGACCACCAGGCCGTCGTGACCGGTACAACGGAACTCGGCCCCCCAGGTTCCCCCCACGGTGGCCTCGCCCCAGATGCCGGTGAGGGGGGAGCGGGAGACGAAGGACGTCCGGGTCCCACCCGGAATCGTGGTCCCGGTGAAGAAGCCGGGGACGACCACCAGGGGATTCCGCGGATGAAACGGGTCCACCGTCGCGTCGCCGAGGTCCATGAGCAGCCGGGCACCCAGGCCGCTGCCCATGAGGTACTTCTTGTACAGTTCATCCGGCAGCGTCCGCGTCTCCACGGTCCGCGTGGTCAGATCCACCAGGAGGATCCTGCCGGTATAGCCTTTGCCTCGTGACTTTCCTGCCATTGCTGCTCCTTTCGCGGTCACCGTTTGTATACTGGAGAATGACGACCAATATGATGCCGTATCAGATAACGTGGCGCAAGGGAAAAGGCGGGAGGCTATGGAAAGGAAAGGCACGTGGAGGACAGGGTATGAAGGACGGGGGAGGGACGGCTCCATCGACTCCTGATCCCCGGTCCCCAACTCCTGTTTTTCAACGGCAAGAGGTAGCCCTTGACGCCGAGTAAGGATTCCTTGTATCCTTACATGTGGAGGAACCGCCATGTTGGCAAAAAAGACATCGAAGAATCAGCTCACGCTTCCCAAGGCTGTGGTCCAGCAGATCCCAGACGTCGAGTACTTCGACGTTTCGGTCAAGGAAGGCGAGGTCATTCTGAGGCCGGTCGTGGTCAGCGCTCCGGAGGAGCGGCTGAAGGCGGTGCGGGCAAAGGTCAAGGCCCTGGGGCTGACGGAGAAGGATATCGAAGCGGCGATCCGCTGGGCGCGCGGCCGGCGGCGCTGATGCGCGTCGTCCTGGACACGAACACGCTCGTCTCGGCTCTCCTCTTCACCGGCACGGCTTCCCGTCTCGTTTCGCTCTGGCAATCCCACCGAATCACGATCCTGCTTTCCGCGCCTATCCTGCAAGAATATCTGCGGGTCCTGGCATACCCGAAGTTTCGCTTGGGCAGCCAAGAGATTAGGCGGTTGGTCGAAGATGAAGTATTGCCCTTCATCGAGACAATTCGGCCGAGGCGCCATCTTGCCTTAGTCCGGCGGGATCCCGAAGACAACAAGTTCCTCGAGTGTGCTGTGGCCGGCCGGGCCATCTATCTGGTCACGGGCGACCAGGACCTATTGGAGCTCGGTTCGTATCGTGGGATCACCATCCTTACGGTGGGGGAGTTCTTGAAGGAGACTGGACTTTGATGCAGCCTTCGGGAAGGGGACCAGGCCGTTTAGTGGCTTTACGCAAGTACGCTTGGTTGATCAAGCGGTCAGCAAGGAGAGGATCTCAGGAGGGACCAGGCCGGTGACAGGCTCGCCGCGGGCGAGGCGGGCGCGGATGTCTGTGGCCGAGATCACCGCGATCTCCGGCGGGAGTTGGATCACTCGGATCCGGTGGGCGTAGGGAACGACGTCGGGCCGGGCGAGGAAGGCCGTCACGGCCTCGGGAGGATCGGGGGCGCGGTTGGCCGCGATGAACGCGCTTCCCCCGAAGAGGGCGGACAGTGCGGCGTCGCGGTCCGCGTAGTATTTCGGATCGAACAGCCGGACCAGGGTGTCGAAGCCGACGATGAAGGTCAGCCGGGTTCCCGCGGGATAGTGAGGCCGGATGGCCTCGGCCTTGTCAACGAACCGTCCGTGGCTGCATGCAGCGACGGAGAACGTCGGACGGGATTCGGCGAAGCGTACCATGAGGTTGAGACGCCGCTCCAGGGGGAAACCCGTCACGGCCTTGTCCACGTTGGCACTGGCGAGAAGGAGCAGGATCTCGCCGGGGGGGACGATGCGGCTGGCCTCCTGGATGAGCCAGACGTGAGCCACGGTCAGGGGATTGAAGGAGGCGGACAGGCAGAGTAGCTGGCCCGGTCGTTCCGCGATTCCCCCGGGCGCCCGGCGCGCGAACGCCAGCCGCGGCGGCCCACCCGGATCAAGTCCTGACAGGAGTTCCCTCATCATTTTCTCGCTCTCCACTCCATTCCCTTTCTCCATGATTCACCGTTGAGAGCGCTGCGATGCTGGGCGACTGGAATGCTCTCAGCATCTTGGCGATCCAGCGGAGGATATCGGGTCGGTTCGCACTGGTCAATACGATGAGGCCGGCCTGTCATCGCATCGTCAGGCATCCGCTGCCATGGAGGAACCCGGAAACCCGAGTGCCGGAATCTCCAATGCCGACGCGGAGTTGGCGCGCCGCGGGGGGATTTTCACCTTGACAAAGAGGGGGCATCCGGCTAGTTTCACCCTTTGCTCTTGTCGGAGATCACATGTTTCAAGGCCTGAGCGACAGACTCGACCAGATCTTCAAGCGG
Source organism: Candidatus Methylomirabilota bacterium (assembly GCA_016208645.1). Lineage (GTDB taxonomy): Bacteria > Methylomirabilota > Methylomirabilia > Methylomirabilales > 2-02-FULL-66-22 > 2-02-FULL-66-22. The sequence goes on from JACQXP010000275.1 coordinate 10,108, forward strand.
CTTCGCGGGTACGGCCGGCTCAGCGAAGAGAACATCACCGAAGCGCTCCGCGAGGTGCGCCTGGCCCTCCTGGAGGCGGACGTCAACTTCAAGGTCGCCCGGTCCTTCCTGGAGCGCGTGCGCGAACGGGCCGTCGGCCGCGACGTCCTGGACAGCCTGACGCCGGGCCAGCAGGTCATCAAGGTCGTCTACGAAGAGCTGGCGGCCTTGATGGGTGGGGAGGCCACACAGCTTCGGACGGCCGGCCAATCCCCCACGGTGCTTATGCTGGTGGGCTTGCAGGGGTCGGGGAAGACCACGACGGCCGGGAAGCTGGCCCGCCTCCTGCGCGAGCAGGGGCGCCGGCCCCTGCTGGCGGCGGCGGACCTCCAGCGGCCGGCGGCACAGGAGCAACTGGCCACGCTGGGGAAGACGCTCGGCGTCGAGGTGTATCGCGCCGTTGGCGGGGCCTCGGCGGTGGCCGTCTGCCGCGAGGCCGTGAGTCAGGCGCGATCGCGCCTGCTGGATCCGGTCATCCTGGACACGGCCGGCCGTCTGCACATCGACGAGCCCCTGATGGACGAGCTTCGCGCCATCAAGGCCGAGGTGAAGCCCACCGAGGTCCTGATGGTGGTGGACGCCATGACGGGCCAGGACGCGGTCAACTCCGCCAGCAGTTTCCACCAGGCGCTGGAGCTGACCGGC
>JACQXP010000276.1 GCA_016208645.1 Candidatus Methylomirabilota bacterium
GGCCTACCAGCGGGCCCTGGCGGCCGGCGCCAGCCTGGGGCGGGTCCTGGACCTGGTGGGATCCATCCGCCGACACTCGGAGATTCCTCTGGTGCTGATGAGTTATGTCAATCCCATCCATCGGTTTGGCCTGGAGCGTTTCCCGGCGGCCGCCAGGGAGGCAGGGGTGGACGGCCTGATCCTCTCCGACTGTCGCCCGGAGGAGATGGACGGCTTGCTGGAGATTCTCGGTCGGGCGGGGGTACACCCGATCCTGCTGGTGGCGCCGACCAGCCCGCCTCGGAGAATCTCCTTGATCAGCGCTCGAAGCGGCGGCTATATTTATTACGTGTCGCTCCGGGGGGTTACCGGCCCCCGGGACCAGTTGCCGCCCGATCTCGCGGAGGGAATCCAGCGTGTCCGCGCCCTTACGGAGAGGCCCTTGGCCGTGGGATTCGGCATTTCGAGCCCCAGCCAAGCGGCCGCGGTGGCGGAACTGGCCGACGCGGTGATCGTGGGGTCCGCCATTGTGGCCCGGGTGGAAGCGTCCCTTGGCCGCCCGGACCTCGTGACCCAAGCAGGAAACTTCCTGGCAGAGCTACGATCCTCCGTGGGGTAAATTGCCCCAAATCTCAGGCTTGTTGCTTATCCTTGGAATCTCCGTGGAATGGAGGTTGCAAGTCCCAGTCAAGGTTATTGATTTTCGGCCAGCCGCCCTTTTTTGGCCTTTGCCGTGCTATGGAAGTTGGTAGGCCGTTCAGTTCCTGGGCTGAGGCCGGGTGGGTGGGTCGGACGATGCAATATCGTGTTCTGGGGTGTTCTGGAGGGGAGGCGCCGGGCTTTCGCCTGCCCAGCTTCCTGGTGGAAGAGCGCCTGCTGATTGACACCGGCTCTGTGGCGATGGCGCTGGAGATCACCCAGCAGGCAGGAATTGACCACATCCTTCTGACCCACTCGCATCTCGACCACACGGGAGGCCTGCCGCACCTCGCGGATAATATCCTCGGGGCGCGAAGTACCCCCGTCCAGGTTCACGGGATCACCCCCACTCTGGACGGCGTCCGGAGCAACTTGCTCAACGACGTCCTGTGGCCGGATTTCACCCGGATTCCGTCCAGCGCGTTTCCCACCCTCGTGTACCGCGAGGTTCCCGAGGGCGTCCCCTTCGAACTGGCGGGATTCACCATCACGGCGATCCGGGTGAATCACGCGGTGGAGACCGTGGCCTATTTCGTCGAGAGGCAGGGGCGGACGCTGCTCCACGTCGGGGACACGGGCCCCACGGAGGCGATCTGGCGGCACGCACGCGGGGTGCCCCACCTCGTGGGGATCTGCATCGAAGCGACCTTCCCCAACCGGCTGCAGGAGATTGCCGATTACAGCGGGCACCTCACGCCCTGCAGCCTGGAGAAGGAACTGGACAAGCTCGACCGGGATGTCCCCCTGTACGTCCATCATCTCAAGCCTGACCTTCGGTCGGAGATCCTGGCCGAGCTGAAGCGATTGCGCCGCCGCGTGCTCCACGTCTTGGAGGAGGGCACCCTGTACCGGTTCTGATGGGCCCATTCCCTGGCCGGCGACCGGGAACTGAATCGGGTGCCATGGGCCTGCCGGGCGAGGCGTTGGCTGCAACTCATGATGGGCACGAATGGTGCGCAGCTCCCACCCCATGACTGGGTGCTTCCGTCCGAAGAACGCCCGCGATCAGGCGTACGGGAGGCGGGGCGCCACCGCC
>JACQXP010000277.1 GCA_016208645.1 Candidatus Methylomirabilota bacterium
GCGATTCATTCAACCCAAAAATTTCACCGCCAAGACCGCAAAGATCGCAAAGGGTCACCAACCCCCATCACTTCAGAGGAGCTTCCTGACCGAAATCTTCCGGGGCGTGTCTCCCAGTGTATTCGGGTCCGTGCTGTGAATACAGGCAATTCCTTTGCGTGCTTCGCGTGCTTTGCGGTTAAACTGCAGTGTTCGGGATTATTCCGAGAATATGCTAATCTTACCGACATGATCCCACGTCCCTTTTGGGTGCAACGCATCGAGCACGCCTGGCAGGATGCGCCTATCGCCTGGCTCGCCGGCGTGCGGCGGTCCGGCAAGACAACGCTGGCCCACAGCGTCTGCAATCCGGAGGGGTGGCGAAGACGCGCGATCAAGTAGGTCCTTCCTCCCACGGTCGCCTGGCGCCTCCTCCACGCAGCCGGATCCACCCCTCACCGCATCCGCCCAATCCGCAGTACTGAATCACATGCGGTCCGGCGGATTCGGCTTGCGCTCTGTTGCCGCCCGGATAGAATCCCGAGCGTCTGGGGTGGTTGCCGGCTCGCGGGTTCCCGGCCGAAGGCAAGGAGCGGGTACGGGTGGAGAACATCCGGCAAACCGTGAAGCGCGTGTGGGGCTACGACGCGCTCCTCCCGTTGCAGGCAGAGGCCATCGGGGCGGTGCTGGCGCGGCGGGATTCCATCGTCATCCTGCCGACGGGGGGCGGGAAGTCGCTCTGCTATCAGGCGCCGGCGGCGGCGATGGGGCGGTTGGCCGTGGTGGTGTCGCCCCTCATTGCCCTGATGAAGGACCAGGTGGACGGTCTCACCGCCGCCGGGGTGCCGGCCGCGTTCCTGAACAGCAGCCTGACGGCCGAGGAGCGCCGCGTGGTGGAGGCCGGTGTCCTCCGCGGGCGGTACCATCTCCTGTACGCGGCCCCGGAGCGGCTGGTGCTTCCGTCCTGCTTGGGGTTGCTGCGGCGCGCCGGGGTCGCGTTCTTCGCCATCGATGAGGCGCACTGCATCAGCCAGTGGGGGCACGACTTCCGGCCGGAGTATCGGCAGCTCAGCGTGGTGCGGGAGGTCTTCCCGGACGTGGCCATCCATGCCTTCACGGCCACGGCCACGCCGCGGGTGCGGACCGACATCGCCACGGAGTTGACGCTCCGAAATCCCGCGATCCTGGTGGGGAGCTTCGACCGCCCGAACCTGGTGTACCGGGTGCGCCCGCGCACGGATCGGCTGCGGCAGGTCACGGAGGCGCTGGAGCGGCACCGGGGAGCGGCCGGGATCATCTACTGCATCCGCCGGACGGAGGTGGATCAACTCGCGGAGGCGCTGCGACGGCGGGGGTACCGGGCAGTGGCGTATCACGCCGGGTTGGCCGATGCCGAGCGCCGGCGCGCCCAGGACGACTTCATCACGACTACTGCCAGGGCACCGCCTGCCGGCACCGGGTCCTGGTGGAGTACTTCGGCCAAGCATACGGCGCGGACCCGTGCGGGGCCTGCGACGTCTGCCTCGGCGAGATTGCCGTCGAGGACGGCTCGGCGGCGCTGGCGCGGCAGATCCTCGCCTGCGTCGTCGAGATGGGAGAGCGGTTCGGCGCCGACTATGTGGCGGACGTCCTGCGGGGAGCCGACACCGCCCGGATTGCGAGGATGCGTCACAACCGGCTGGACGCCTACGGGGTGCTGCGACAGCAGCCGAAGGCGGCGGTGCGGAACTGGATCGCCCAGCTCGAGGGGCAAGGGTGCCTGGCCCGCGACGAGGGCGAGTACCCGACGCTCGGCGTGACCGCGCAGGGCCATCGGGTCCTGCGGGGAGAAGACACGCTGCCGCTTCTCCGGACGGTCGCCCGATCTCCGCGCGGGGCGCCGTCCCGGCCAGCGCGCCCGGCCGTGCCGTCCCGCGACCCAAGCGGGACGAGCGACGAGGATCTGTTCGAGACGCTCCGTGCCCTCCGCCGGACCATGGCCGAAGAACGGGGCATCCCACCCTACCTCATCTTCAGCGACGCCACCCTGCGTGAGCTGGCGCGAGAGCGCCCCGCGACCGAGGAGGCGTTCCTGCAGATCAAGGGGGTGGGCCTGCGCAAGCTCCAGGAGCTCGGCCCGCGGTTTCTGGCCTGCATCCGCAAATACGGAGACGGCTCCGCGGGCGACACTTCGCCCGTGCCTTGAACCGCCCGTTCGTCCCATCCCCCTCCACGCCCATTGGGATTGCCACACGGTAGATTTCCTGCTTCACTGGACAGGCATCGGCATCGACGAAAATATCAGACACCTACGGCTCCAGGCTCTCGTGTCACAGTTCCCGCAGGACTTCCTGGATGCTCCGCTCCAGGATGTTCACCATGGTGTCGATGTCCCGCTCGGTGACGATCAGCGGGGGGGCGAAGGCGATCCAGTGCGGGTCGAACCGGAGCAGCAGGCCGTGGTGGAGGGCCCGCTTCCCGATGCGCAACCCGATGTTGATCCCGGGAGCGAACTGTTGCTTGGTGACGGGGTCCTGCACGAACTCCACCCCGATCATGAGGCCCTTGCCCCGGATGTCGCCGATGATCCCCAGGGAGCGCAGGCCCTCCAGGCGTGTGACCAGATGCGCCCCCACGCGCCGGGCATTCTCGGGGAGCCGCCGCTCCAGGATCTCCCGGATGCTGGCCAGGCCGGCCGCGCAGGAGACCGGATTCCCCGCAAAGGTGTGGCCGTGGGCGAACTCCGTCCCGGGGGCGCCCCAGAAGGTGGCGGCCACCTTGTCCCGCACCAGGGCCGCCGCCAGCGGGGCGTACCCGCTGCTCATGCCCTTGCCGCAGCACAGGATGTCGGGGACCACGTCGAAGGTGTTGGCCGCGAACAGGCCCCCGGTCCGGCCGAAGCCCGTGATGATCTCGTCGAAGATGAGCAGGATGTCGTGCTCGTCGCAGAGCTGCCGGAGGATTCCCAGGTACTCCGTGGGGGGCGTGATGATCCCCCCCGTGTTGCTGATCGGCTCCACGATGATCGCGGCGATGGACCACGGGTCCTCCCATTCGATCATGCTCCGGATCGTCCGCGCGCAGAACACCTCGCAGCTCGGGTAGGTCTTCTCGTAGGGGCACCGGTAGCAGTAGGGGGGGTACGTGTGCAGGAAGCCGACGGCGGCGGGCTCGTAGAGGGTCTTGCGGTAGCCGACGCCCCCCGCGCTCATGGCGCTGCCCGTGGCCCCGTGATAGCTCAGGTAGCGGGAGAGGATCTTGTACTTCCCCGGGTTCCCCGTCTGCCGGTGGTACTGCCGGGCCATCTTGAAGGCGGCCTCGGTCGCCTCCGACCCGCTGCTGACCAGGCGCGCCGTGTTCAGGTCCCCCGGGGTGATCTCGGCCAGGAGGCTGGCCAGCTCCACCGCGCGGGGATTCGTCCCGTGCATGGGGGGATTGAAGGGCAGGGTCTCCAGTTGCCGGCGCACGGCCTCCAGCATCCGCGGGTTGTTGTAGCCGACATTCACCACGAAGATCCCCGCCAGGCCGTCCAGGTACTCCTTCCCGTGGACGTCCCAGAAGCGGATCCCGTCGGCCCGCGCCACCAGGAACGGCTCCTTCACGAAATCCGTCATCTGGCGATAGTCCAGCATGATGTGGCGCAGGTATTCCTCGGTGGCGAACCGGGCGTCACTCTCGGGCGTCATGCTCCCTGTCTCCTTTCCATCACGTCGCGGCTTTCGCTCGATCCAGCGGTTCTGTGGGCCGGATCGGCCTTCGTGCTCCGGTCCACAATTACGGTGACGTATTTCTTCAGGGACCCTCTGCGATCTTTTCTCCCCCTCATCCCTTCCTTCTCCCCCGAGGGGCGAAGGGCGGTGCCAGGAGGATGTGATTCCCCGCCACGCCGTCCACCCTGCCGCTTCCCGCAAAAACGAGCGGATCTCGGGTGGGGACTGCCTTGGACGGAGGCTGGATGGAATCTCCCCGAGCCTACTGACGAGACAAACCTACCCTACTGGGAATCGCTGAGGGTGTCAAGAATCGGCACGGGCGATGTGTCTGGTCGCAGCGCACGCCCGTCGCTTGGTCGATGAGGTGGGAGTAGCGCCGCGTGAACTGGAGGTTCGCCTTGGCCCGGGTCACGAAGAAGGCCCCGGCCTGCTGGAACCGGGAGAGCCGCGCGAAGACCGTTCGTCCGGCACGCATGGGCCAATCCCTCCTGTGTGGACTGGCTCCAGTCTACCGGAAAATTCAAATCGTTTCTGCGCATGAGTGCACTCAATCCGTTGTAGATTCAGCAGTTATAGTAATGGTCCGACCCAACAACCGGACACTAGCGAATCCGTGAAGGGGATCGCCGCGACGAGATGGCGTTTTCGTCTGGGCGTCCTGGGCATTCGGCGGCAAGCTTCCCATTGACCTTTCAAGGTTCCCTGAGTAGAGTGAGCACATCATGAGCCGGGTGAGAGACCGCCGCACAAGGCCACTCCGTCATGCACTGCCGGTCCTGGGTGTGGCCCTGGCCATTCTGCTGTGCGCCCCGCTCGCTAACCTGGTTCTCGCCCAGGAGGCCCACACCTGCCAGGGATACATGGAGTTTCCCACCCTCTGCTCCGAGGCCTTCGGGGCGAAGGAATTTTCCCCGGGACTGGTCCTCGAACCGGGTTCCCCCGGCTTGACAACGCTGGTGCCAGATGGCCCCGCCCCAATCGCTGCCTGGACGCCGGACACGCTCCGTCCTGGCGCCGCCTGGAGTATCCGGGCGCCGCCCCCGATCGCCTGATCCCCTTCCCGACTGGTCGGTTGTGATATCCACCGCCCGAGGTGTCTCGGATTCGCCCTCGGACGGCAGCCCCCGTGATTCCTCGGACTCGGAAGGAGCGTCATCGTGAAGAAGATCCACATCTGACCGTCCACCTGGCTGCTGCTCCTGGCAGGAGCAGGTCTCTTGATCTATCGGTGGTTCTTCTGAGGCCATGGAGTCCTGGTACATCGTCCTGAGTCGGGTCAGTGCTGGGCTCAGCGGTCCGCTCAACGCACTGGCGGATCAGGTCAATGTCCCGATGGTCTCGGTTTTTCTCTTCGGGGTCCTCGGGGCGGCGGCACCGTGCCAGCTCACGACCAATCTGAGCGCCATGGCCTTCGTGTCCCGGCAGACGGGAAGCGAAACAACACCCCTGCGTCTTGCCGTGGCGTACACCACCGGAAAGGCAGTGGTCTACACCGTAATCGGCGGGCTGCTCATCTTCCTGGGCCTGCGCCTGGATACGGCCACGGTGCCTGTGGTGGTCGCCGCACGGCGCATCCTGGGCCCCTTGTTGATCGTCATGGGACTCATCCTCCTCGGGGTCATTCGCTGGCGGTTCGAAGCGGGCAGGCGTCTGCGGCGCTGGCTGGAGGCCCGGCTTCCGCAGGAGGGTTCCGTGGGGGCGTTCCTGATGGGCCTCGCCTTTTCCGTCGCCTTCTGCCCGACGCTGTTCTGGCTGTTCTTCGGGCTGACGATCCCGCTGGGCCTGCGCTCACCTGTCGGATGGAGTTATCCGGCCTTGTTCGCCGTCGGGACGGCCACACCCCTCCTGGCCCTGGCGGGCGTGGCCACACTCGGCGGGCGAGCCCTGGCAGGCTCCAAGGCCCGCGTCGCCCGCGTAGGCCGGGTCGCCAACCGGATCGCGGGAATTGTCTTCATCCTGGCGGGGATCAATGACACGCTGACCTACTGGACACTCTGAGCTAGAAGGTCCCGGGCCGGCATTTGCTGGGAGCATGCTGATGAGTTTTTCCCCTCGTTCCGGTAGTTCCGGCAGTCCGACGGAGGCATCGGAGATCCATCCCACGACCTCAAGGAGGCCGCTCGGCCTCATCGTGCGCACGAGCATCTGGGCCGCGGTCACGCTCCTGGCCGTGGTGGCCCTGATCGTCACGCTGCGGGAGAGATCGGGCGACATGAGTCACCCGTTCCACGCCTGGTACGGGAACTGGCGCAGCGTGGCCCTGGCGAGCCTGCTGTTTCTCGCGTTCCTCTTCGGCTTCACCGCCCCCCGGCGCCGCGCCGAATGGCGGAATGCCGGCCTCGCCTCGGCGTTCTTCATCAGCCTCTTCACCGAGATGTTCGGCATTCCCCTCACGATCTATTTGCTGGCGCCGGCCCTCGGGGTCCCGGCGTCGGCCTTCGGCCTGCAGGAGAGCCACCTGTGGGCGTACCTCCTGTCCCGCACCGGTCTCATCCCTCTGGCGCAGGGCGTGTACCTGGTCATGAGCCTGAGCGTGGCCCTCATCGGACTGGGCGTCGTCCTCCTGGCCACCGGCTGGCGCCAGGTGCACGCGGGCAGGGGCCGCCTGGTCATCACCAGCATCTATGGCTATCTTCGCCATCCCCAGTACGCCGGCCTGATCCTGGTCATCCTGGGGTTCAACATCCAGTGGCCGACCCTCCTGACCCTGGCCATGGCCCCCGTCCTCATCGTGATGTACGTCCGCCTGGCGCGGCAGGAGGATCGGGACCTCGAGGCGGAGTTCGGCGAGTCGTACCGCGCGTACGCCCGTCGGACCAATGCCCTCCTTCCGGGACGCCGGCGGGAGAAAGCTGCCCGGGGGTTGCCATGACGGAGACCGCCTCCCCCCGCCCGCACCTCGTCATGGGCCTGCTGGCCGTCGCCCTGGCCGGCGCCCTCGGCGCCGCCGTATGGACCTGGCAAGGCGCGTGGCGCGGCCGGGGGAGCGAGGACGACCGTCCGCTCGAGGGCCTGAAGGTCTTCGGGGCCCTTCCCGACTTCTCGCTCGTCGAGCGCGGGGGACGGCGGATCACGCTGGCCGACCTTCGCGGAAAGATCTGGATCGCCAACTTCATCTACACCCACTGTACCGACACCTGCCCGCTCCAGAGCGCCCTGATGGGCCGCCTTCAGGCGGAGTTCGCCGCCGAACCGGACCTCCGGCTGGTCTCCATCACCGTTGATCCGGAGCAAGACACGCCAGCGGTTCTCGCCGAATACGCGGGCCGCTTCGGGGCGGACCATGATCGCTGGCTCTTCCTGACCGGAGAGAAGAAAGCCCTCTATGCGTTGGCGCTGGAGGGGTTCCGCCTGAGCGTGGCAGATCCTGCGGAGGCGGCCCAGCCTCCGCGAGACCAGCGATCTCCTGCAGACCGCCCGGCCGCGCGCTCTGGGCAATCGTCACCTCGAAGGACAATACGCAGGCACGCGGTCGCCCGAATCCTGAATCACGCCGTGGCCTGGCTTCTCGACCCCGTCCCGGCCCTGGCCCATCCTGGACATCCGGGCAAACCATTCATTCACAGCTCGCGGTTCGTCCTGGTGGATCGCCAGGCGCGGATCCGCGGTTACTACGCCAGCGACGATGAAGCGGCCCTCGGGCGTCTGCGCCGGGACGCGAAGGTCCTGCTCCGGGAGGATGGGCCCCGGCATGATGGGTCCAGGCATGAGGCGCCGGATGCCCCGGATGCCGATGATGCCGCAGGAAGCCGCGGAGGCACGGACGAGAGGTTCTGACCGAATGATCTCCATGCCCTGGAGGAATGTATATGGAAGCCGTGAATCAAAGAGATGCAGGTCTTCGTCCGCCGATCGGTACGGGATTGATTTGCCCAGGCTGGTCCCGCGTCGTGCCGATCGTGGGCCTGGCCATTGTGATTGCCCTGGCGCTCGCAACACTCGGGGAGACGGCCGGGTCATCGCATGACATCGGCCACCTCCACGCGCTCCTGGTCAGCCCGGCCGACGGTGACCTGTGGATCGGGACGCACAGCGGTCCGTTCCGGAGCGGTGACGAGGGCAAGACCTGGCAGGCGGTGAAAATCCCGGCCGACCTGGCGGCCATGGATTTCATGAGCTTCGCCCAGGACCCGACCAACCCCAAGATCCTTTACGTGGGCACCCACAACAGGGGCATTCTGAAGACGAGCGACGGCGGGGCCACCTGGGCTCAGATCCCGGGCATCGGAACTGTTGATGTCCACGCCCTGGCGGTGGACCACTTCAACTCGACCCAGCCCAAGCGGTGGTACGCCTGGCTCGTGGACAAGGGACTGTTCCGCTCCCTGGGGGATCTGGATGAATGGAAGCGGCACGACGACGGGCCGGCCAACCCGGACGTCCGGGTCCTCCAGTCGGTCAACATCCCAACGGGGATGGGCGGGATCTGGCTCTACGCCGGGACCGCCGATGGGCTCTTCCGGAGCCCGGACTGCTTCTGAGGCTGGAAACCGGTGGGCGGTCTGCCCACCAGCAAGACGGTCTACGCCTTTGCCGCCGGCCCCGCCGACCCGAAGATCATGTTCGCCGGCCTCCGCGAGGGCGCTTTCAAGAGCACGGATGGCGGCGAAAGCTGGAGGAAATTGAACGCGGCGCCGAAGGACGTGGCCTCGATCGCCATTCACCCGACGAAGCCGGAGATGGTATTCATCGGGACAGCCCCCGGAAAGATCTTCAAGAGCACGGATGGCGGACGCATCTGGCGCCGCCAGAACTGATGCCCGCCTCCGAACAGGGCTGGTAAATCGCCGCGAGAGATCCGGGCAGCCATAGATCGAGCATACGGCCGGTAGGGTCCGCCCCCTGAGGAGCCCTTGACAGGGACCCGCCTCCGGAATAGCCTGACCCTCGTTCTACGTTCCGCACGCACGGACTCCCACGATTCGGAGCCACACCCATGACCAGCCTGGAATGCACGCGCTGTGGCGCGACCCATTCGCCTGCCACGCTCATCAACCTGTGCACCTGTGGCGGCATCCTCTACCCTCGCTATGATCTCGCAGGCCTGCGCGGGAAATACGACCGGAACGAGGTCAAGGATGGGCCCGCCACGCTCTGGCGGTACCGCCGGGTCCTGCCGGTGCGGGACGAGGCCAACGTGATCTCCCTCGGTGAAGGATTCACCCCGATGTTCCCGGCACGCCGGCGCGGGCCCTTCCAGCCCTACACCGCTCTCTATCTCAAGGATGAGGGCCCAAATCCGACGGCATCTTTCAAGGCGCGCGGGATGTCCCCGGCGATCTCCATGGCCAGGGAACTCGGGGCGAAGGAGGTCGCGCTGCCGTCCGCCGGCAACGCGGGCAGCGCCGCGGCCGCCTACGCGGCGGCGGCCGGCCTCACCGCCCATGTCTTCATGCCCGATGATACCCCGGCTCTGATCGTCAGCGAGTGCATCGCCTACGGGGCGAGGGTGTACCTGGTGAAGGGGCTCATCAACGTGTGCGGCAAAATGGCTGCGGCGGGGGCGAAAGCGCGGGGGTGGTTCGATCTGTCCACGCTGAAGGAGCCGTACCGGGTGGAAGGCAAGAAGACCATGGGATACGAGATCGCCGAGCAGCTCGGCTGGGAACTGCCGGACTGGATCTTCTATCCCACGGGCGGGGGCACGGGTCTGGTGGGGATGTGGAAGGCGTTCGCCGAGATGGAGGCCCTGGGCTGGATCGATCGCAAGCGCCCGCGCATGGTGGCTATCCAGGCGACCGGGTGCCAGCCCATCGTCAAGGCCTTCGCGGAGGGGCGGTCAGACTCTGTCCTCCACGAGAACGCCCACACCGTGGCCAGCGGCCTCCGGGTTCCCAAGGCTCTGGGGGACTACCTGATCCTTCAGGTCCTGCGCGAAAGCCGCGGCCTGGCAATCGCGGTGACGGATGAAGAACTCTTGCGCGCGCAGCGCGAGATCGCCGAAACGCAAGGCATCCTCCCCTGCCCCGAGGGCGGGGCGACGTGGGCGGCCCTGCAGAAGCTGGTCGCTCAGGGAACCGTGAAGCCGACGGAGCGGATCGTCCTCTTCAACACCGGTTCCGGACTGAAGTACCCCGAGTTGCTGCCCCGCGAGGCCCCCGTCCTGGATCCCAACGATCCCAAGGCGCTGGACAGCGTCGCCTGACCGGCCAACGATTCGCCGCGTTCGACTGCTCCCGCGCTCCCTGTCTCGGCTCTCGGCTCGCCACCTGCGGACATAAGCAAATTATCAAGGCCTGACCCCGAGGGACGGGTGACCCCGAGGGACGGGGCGGGGTCATTCTATGGCTGCCTCGACCACGTACCACATGGGGTGCTGCTCCGCCACCGGGTGGAGGCCGATGTCGAGCAGCATCTGCTCCACGGCGTGCGCGGCGAAGAAATCCTCAGGCCGGTGCTCGATGGCGAAGGGCAGCAGGTGGGCCGTCGGTCCCCAGTCCACCAGC
>JACQXP010000278.1 GCA_016208645.1 Candidatus Methylomirabilota bacterium
ATTATCTGCGTCCATCTGTGGTTCCCCCACTCTCCGGGGGCCTCGGGGAATTCGTCGCAAGGGGAGGAAGAGTAATCGGGCGTGGATCGGGCGCGTGGGGGAGGCGGAGGCTACGGGCTCACCGGGAGGTGGATGGTGAAGGTGGTGCCGAGGCCCACCTGGCTCTGCACGTCAATGGTCCCCTTGTGGTCCTCGACGATACGGTGGGTGATGGCCATGCCCAGGCCCAGCCCCTTCTCCTTGGTCGTGTAGAAGGGGTCGAAGATGCGGGACAGGCGCTCGGGTTGGATGCCATGCCCCGTGTCGGCGATGGTCACGCGGATCATGGCGTTGGAGAGGTCGCCTGCCGCCTGCGACGCGGGCGCGGGGACATCCGACACCAGGCCGGTGCGCACGGCCAGATCGCCCCCCTTGGACATGGCCTGGATGGCGTTGGCGAGGAGGTTGCTGAGGCACCGATGGAGGCGTTTCCTGTCGGCGTTGCAGAACGGCAGATCGGGGTCGAACTCCCGGGCGATCTTCACGCCCTGGGTGGATGCCTGCTCCTCGTACAGCTCCAGGGCCTGGGTCAGCACCTCGTTCAGGTTGGTGGGCTCGAGGTTGAGGGCGGCCGGCCGCGCCAGCTCCATCATGTCCTCGATGACGCTCTGGACCCGTTCCAGCTCCCGCGGCACGACCCGGTCGAACTTCTGCCGGACGTCCGGGTCGTCGTGGTGGAGGGACATGAGCTGGGAGAAGATGAGGATGGACGTGAGGGGATTGCGGATATCGTGAGCGATCCCGGCGGCCATGGTCCCCAGGGCCGCCAGGCGGTCGGCGCGCCGCAGGCGTTCCTCCAGGTCGCGCACCCGGGCCAACTGGACGGTCATCTCGTTGAAGGCGTGGGCCAGCTCGCCCAGCTCGTCCTTGGTCTGGATGTCTATCCGTTGGGTCTGGTCGCCGTGGCCCACGGCCGCCACGCCGCGGGTCAGGGCCTGGAGAGGTTTGGTGATCCGCTGAGCCAGCACAATGGAGCTCACGCTACCGACGACGAGAGATATGAGGCCGATTGCCGCAATCTGCCACCGGGTCCGCGCGATCTCCTGGTGCATGCTCTCGAGGGAGACGCCCACGCGAGCCGTTCCCCAGCGCTGGTCGGAGCCCTCGATGGCGACCGGCACCCACACATCATACACGGTCTCGTCCGAAGAGCCGGGGATGTGGCGCTGGCGGATGATCGGATCGGTCCCCGCCGGGGGAGGGGTCACCTCCGTGCCCGCCAGGAGCCGCTGGATCGGCGCCGACCGGACGCTGCTCGCCGCGATGTTGCCCTCCTTGTCGAGCACCACGGCATAGACGACGTCGGGGCTCCTGGTCGCCACGGTCAGGCTCTGTTCCACCCCCACGTAATTGTACGTGACCAGCGAGTTGGCGCTGGCGTCGGCCAGGCCCCGGGCCAGGATCAGGGCGCGTTTCTTCACCTCCTCGACGATGGCGTTGCGCTGCCGCAGCTCCATCAGGAAGGCGGCGCTGGTCACG
>JACQXP010000279.1 GCA_016208645.1 Candidatus Methylomirabilota bacterium
AAATGAGAGCCTCCGGGGGTCCGGAGGCTCCCACGTACAGGTGGTAGACCGACATCCCTATCGCCACGTAGCGTAGCAGGGTCCCCATCCAACCCGTCAGCCCCCGCACCTAGACCCCCTTGGAATGTCCAATGACCAATGAGCCAATGACCAATGACGGAAGCGCTGCACACTGGGAATGCGGTGAAACCGGCATCCTCCCCGCACCCAGCACAATTGGCTCATTGGAAATTGGTCATTGGTCATTAGGCGGCAGTTACTTCAGCGCCCCAGCTTCCTTGTAATACTTCAGCGGCCCGGGATGATACGGGACGCCGACGTCGAAGGCCATCTCCTTCGCTGTCAGGCCCTTGACATCCTTGACCACCGCGCCCAGGCTATCCGCGTTCTTGGCCAGGGCCTTGGTGATCCCGTACACCAGATCATCCGGCAGGTCCGCCCGGATCATCAGGTGGGTGTAGGTTCCGAATTGCTGGACGTCGTGCGTCACGCCAGGGTAAATCCCTTTCGGGATCTCCCGCCGCGAATAGCCGCTATTGATCTTCTGGAGTCCCTTGAACTTGTCGTCCGGCACCGAGAGCAGCCGGATTTTCCGGGCGCTGGCCAGGTCCAGGATGGCCGCCGCCGGAACCGTGGTGATCAGGGTAAAGATCTGGGCGTGGCCGTCCTTCATGAGCGCCACGGCATCGTTGTAGGACACATGACTCACCTTGGCCATGTCCTTGTAGGAGAGCCCGTAGACCTGGAGCAGCTCGCGGGTCATCTGCTCGCCGGTGTTTCCCCGGGGCTGCACGGCGATGGATTTCCCCTTGAAATCCGCCACGCTCTTGATCCCCGAATCCTCCAGCACCACGGCGTGGAAGTATTGCATATACAACGTGCCGAGCTGCCGGACGTTCTTTGCCGGGGACTTGAATGGCTCCCGTCCCGCCAGGGCATCCACCGTCGAGACCGAGTTCCCGAACCCGATCTCGGCCCGGCCGGTCTCTACCCCCTGGATGTTGATGATCCCGGCGCCGGGCAGCACCGAGGCCGTGGTCCCCGGGACCTCCTTCTTCAGGATCTCGGCGATGGCCCCGCCCAGCGGATACCACGACCCGCCCTGGGGCCCCGTCATGATCCGGAGTTCCAGGGCCGATGCTTCACCCGTCACAACCAACGCGAGAAACAGACCGGCTGCCAGAAACGCTCCTCTCCACCTTCGCTTCATGACCTCTCCTCCCCTCGCAAGGTTCTCTCGCGGATCTCGGCTCGCGGCTCGCCCTTCCCCGCTTTCTGACTTGCCCCGGGAGACGGCATCGCCCGCCGAGTGCGAGCAAGAACAACTCCCATGAGGGCCAGAACTTACTTGACCTCAGAGGGCCTGTCAACAGGCTTCCGTCCCTTGTGACAACGATGCGTACGGGTCAGTGGAGGATCGGGGGAGAACATCTCGTGTGTAATACTGAGGCCAGACCCAACCACGAAATGGCTTGACGGGTGCCTTGGGCTACACTAGAAATGACCCACACGTCTCCTCTCACTCGAGGCGCCCTCCATGACCAGAGCCATGCCCGTTTCCACCCAGCTCGCCGAGCGCCTGGCCGCCTTCCGCCTGCGGGACGTGCCGCCGGAGGTCGTCGCCCACGCCAGGCTGATCCTCCTGGATACCCTCGGGGCCATGCTGGCGGCCTCCGCGCCCAAGTACTCCGCCACGCGGATCCTCATGGACTTCGCCCGCCGCCTGGGGGGCCGGCCCGAATCCAGCCTGGTGGGCCAGAAGCTCAAGACGTCCTGCATCACCGCCGCACTGGTGAACGGCACGCTGGGCTATTACTGCGACATCGAACCGCACCACGTGGGCGGGATCCTCCACGCGCCGGCCGTCCAGGTGCCCACCAGCCTGGCGGTGGCGGAGAAGGAGGGGGTGACCGGGACGCGCTTCCTCGAGGCCATGCTGCTGGGGATCGAGGTGACCTGCCGGGTGAGTTTCGCCCTGAACCCCGTGGCCCTGTACAACCGCGGCTTTCATCCCAGCGCCATCTGCGGGGCCTTCGGCGCCGCGGCGGCGGCGGGCCACCTGTTCCGCCTCTCGGCGTCCAAGTTCGCCATCGCCCTGGGCTTGGCCATGCAACAGGCCTCGGGGCTCCTGGCGTGGGCCAGCGACCACACCGAGCACTCGCGCCCTTTCAATCCGGGTCTGGCCGCGCGCAACGGGACCACGGCCGCCTACCTGGCCCACCTGGGATTCGGGGGACCGCCCACGCCCTTCGAGGGCAAGTACGACGCCTTCACCGCCTTCTCGGGCGAGAAGCACCCCGAAGCCCTGCTGGCGGATTGGGGGAAGCGCTACCACCTCCCCGAGTTCGCGTACAAGCGCTATTCCAGTTGCTCCTTCACCCACCCGGGGCTGGACGCCCTGCTGGGCCTGGCCCGCGACCATCACCTGAAACCCGCCCAGGTGCGGGAGATCGTCCTCCGCTTTCCCCTTTCCGGCACCCCCATGATCGACAACAACGAGCTGAAGTCACACTGCGCCCAGTACGTCCTGCCGGTCGGCTTGGTCTTCGGCCAGGTGATGATCGACGACATCCTGCAGGACCGGACCCGGCATCCCGAGGTCGCCCGCCTGAGCGCGAATACCCACATGGTCGGCGACCCGGAGCTGGACACAACCTACCCCGAGGTCTACGCGTCTATCGTCGTGGTCACGACAACGGACGGCCGCCGCCTCACCCGCCGCGTGGATCACGCCAAGGGGACCAGGGAGAATCCCCTCACGCCCGAGGAGATCCATCAGAAGTATCG
Source organism: Candidatus Methylomirabilota bacterium (assembly GCA_016208645.1). Classification (GTDB taxonomy): domain Bacteria; phylum Methylomirabilota; class Methylomirabilia; order Methylomirabilales; family 2-02-FULL-66-22; genus 2-02-FULL-66-22. Next base: position 2,788 of record JACQXP010000279.1, read on the forward strand.
CACGCTGGCCTCGACCGTGACGTCCGCCGCGCATGCCGAGCGGATCGCCGACGTTGTGCGCCGGATCGAACGGCTCACGAATCTCGATGGCCTGGCCATCATGCTGCGGAACCTGCCGGCGGCGGCGCCTGGACGGACGATCAGAAAGCCGGCCCACGTCCGGCGGGCGAAAGCGGCCCGACCGAATGGGACGGCCTCTGGCACGAGGCGGAGGGCATCCTGACACGCTGGGGTGTGTCGAGGAAGAACCGGCGGGGACGTTCCATTGAAGTATTGATAAAGCGAGCCAGCCAAGTACGCAAGCCTGGCCCCAATTTCGCCGCGGCGGGACTCACGACCCCTTCAAAAGCTCGCGGGCGATGATCAGGCGCTGGATCTCGGAGGTGCCCTCGTAGATGCGGATCAAGCGGACGTCGCGGTAATAGCGCTCCACGGGGCAGTCCCGCATGTACCCCATGCCGCCGTGAATCTGGACCGCCCGGTCGGCCGCCCTCCCCACCATCTCGGAACAGTGGAGCTTCACCATGGCCACCTCTTTGGTGAGGCGTTCTCCCCGGTCCACCCGCCGGGCCGTCTCGTGCAGCATCCCTCGACAGGCGTAGATCTCCGTGGCGATGTCCGCCAGCATGAACTGGACCGCCTGCCGCTCCGCGATCGGCTTGCCGAACTGCACGCGTCGCTTGGCGTAGGCGAGGGACAGCTCCAGCAGGCGCTGGGCCGCCCCCACGCACACGGCGCCCATGGTGAGGCGGCCGCGGTCCAGCACCTTCATGGCGACCTTGAACCCGTCGCCGACCTTCCCCAGGACGTTGGCGACCGGGACGGCCGCGTCCTCGAAGATGAGGTCGCAGACATGGGACCCGCGGAAGCCCATGGTCTTATGCGGCTTCGTGATGGTCAATCCCGGCGTATCCCGGGGGACGAGGAAGGCCGTGATCCCCCCCCGGGCCCGCTTTTCCCGGTCGGTGAGCGCCATCACCGTGAACACCTGCGCCACGTCGGCATTCGTGATCCACTGCTTGCGGCCGTTCAGGAGGAAGGCGTCCCCCTGCGGCATTGCCGTGGTCTCGATTGCGGCGGCGTCCGACCCGGCGTTGGGCTCGGTCAGCGCGAAGGCGCCGGTCCACTCCCCGCTCGCCAGCTTCGGCAGGTATGTTCGCTTCTGTTCCTCGGTGCCGTCGAAGAGGATCCCCAGAGACCCGATCCCGTTGTTGGTTCCCACCCGGCTCCGGAAGCAGAGACTCGCTTTAGCGAGTTCCTCGAACACCACGCACTGGGCCAGGAGCGAGACGCCCAGGCCGCCGTACTCCTGCGGGATGGCCAGGCCGAACAGCCCGAGCTTTCGGAGTTCCTCGACGATGTGCGGCGGGATCTGGTCCGCCTCCTCGATCTCCGCCTCCACCGGATGCAATACTTCGCGGACAAAGCGCCGGATGGTGTCTTGGAGGAGCCGGATCTCCTCCGGGATCTCGAAATCCATCCTGGCCCCCCTACCAACGAAACCCTGGCTAAGAATGCAACCGCAGACACCCAGCGCTAGCGCTGGGTACCCGGCAAATGAACGCAGATTCGGACCTGTCAAAGTGCAGCGACGCACAGGTGGGCCGCGTTGCGTGCATCGGCGTTAGCCTGCTGTTCCAAGTCCCTGGACCGACCCGAGGAGTTCGCTCCCCGCCACCTGCTCCACTCGTACTCTGGCCATTCCGCCGCGCAGCGCCGGATCCCCGGCGCACCACACCCGGAGGTAATTGTCACTCAGACTCTCCAAGAGCCCGTTCGGGCCATCTCGATGCAAGACCACCACCTCCAGCGTCTCGCCAAGGAACTGGCGGCGGAAGGTGTGCGCCTTCCGGGCGATCAGGGAACGAAGGATCCGGCTCCGCTCCGCCCTCACCGGCTTGGGAATCTGGTCCAGGTAGCCGGCCGCATCGGTGCCCGGTCGGCGCGAATAGCTGAAGACGTGCATCGCGGCGATGGGGAGTGTGCCAAGCAGATCCACCGTGCTCTGAAAGGCGCGATCATCCTCACCCGGGAAGCCCACGATGACATCTCCGCTCACCGCGATCCCCGGCACCTCGGTCACCAGGCGCTCCACCAGCTCCCGGAACTGGGCCGCCGTGTGCCCGCGGCGCATCCGGCGCAAAATCCACTCATCGCCGCTTTGCAGCGGCAGGTGGAGGTGCCGGCAGAATCTGGGAGAGCCTGCCAGAAGCCGGATGAGGTCCGGCTTCACCTCGTGGGGATCCAGAGAGCTCAGCCGGATCCGCGGCGCCGCATCCAGGTCCGCGATCCGCCGGCACAACTCGGAGAGCGACGTCGGTGGCGTCAGATCCCGCCCGTAGGTGCCGAGGTGGATGCCCGTCAGGACCACCTCGGGGAAACCCGCCGCGTGCAGGCGCCGGATCTCGTCCAGGATCCGCTCGGGCCGTTGGCTGCGATTCGCGCCGCGCACCTCCGGGACGATGCAGAAGCTGCAGCGGTAGTTGCAGCCGTCCTGGACCTTGAGGAATGCCCGCGTCCGGTCAGGGTCGATCCCCGGGCCGTAGTCCTCTATCCTCTTCCGGCCGCCGGTGACCGCCCCGACCAGCACCCGGGTCCCGCCGTGCTTCCTGGCCCCCTGAATGTGAGCCAGCAGCTCAGGTTTCTCCGCGTTGCCCAGAACCAGGTCCACGCCCGGGATCTGCGCCACCACCTCCGGTGCGGCCTGGGCGTAGCACCCCGTGACCGCCACCAGTGCCGAGGGATTCCGCCGCAACGCCCGCCGCACCAGTTGCCGGGAGTCCGCATCCGCCTCCGCCGTGATGGTGCACGTGTTGATCACGTACGTCTCCGCCACGGCGTCGAAGGGGACGATCTTGTACCCCTCGGCCTGCGCCTTCCCGCGCAGCGCATCGGTCTCGAACTGGTTCAGGCGGCAGCCCACCGTGGCAAACGCGATCCGCATCGCTGAATTCTTTCCACGATCTCCGACAGCGACATCCGATAGCGACAGCGATCGGAATCCCGCGTCCCCCGTCCGAGGTCGCCCGTCCGAGGTCATCGGACGTTGGACTCTTCCATCCGCTTGAGGCCGCCCTTCAATCCGACCCGCCGGCACTCGCGGAGCAGGTCCAGGGACCGGAACCGGGATCGCAGCTCGAGCCGGGTTTGCCGCTCCAGGATCGGCAGGTCGAACCGATCCCCGTTGTAGGTGCAGAGCGTCTCCACCCCGTCCAGCGCCTCCCACACGGCCACATCGGTGATCTCCCCGCCAACCAGTTGACGGAACCCGCGGTCCTGGCGATAGATCCCGACGACCGTCACCTCGCCGCTGGCACAGGTCTCGATGTCCAGGTAGGCCTTCATCGTCTCGGAAAACCAATGCAACCGCAGATGAACGCAAATGAACGCAAATGGATCCTTCATAGGAACGGCGGGAACCAGAACCTCGCGGAGGGGCACCCTCCGGGCGTGCCGCATGCTGTCCAGCACGCGTGAGAATAGCATATGAGGTCCGCAGATCAATGCGGAAAACCGGCTTGACACTGGTGAGAGCCGCTGGGACAATCCCTCAGGAATTTTCTCGCCTCCCCTCGGAGATGCCATCATGCGCATCGGGATCATCGGCCTGCCGGCGACGGGAAAGACGACGCTGTTCGAACTGCTCTGCGTGGCAGGCGGCGGTCATGTCAGCCACCACGGCGCGAATGAGCCGAGTGTGGCCGTCATGAAGGTGCCCGACCCGCGGCTGGAGCGGTTGGCGTCCCTGATCTTCAAGCCCAAGAAGGTCACGCATGCCACGATGGAATTCGTGGACTTCGTGGCCCTGACCCGGGGCGCGGGGAAGGGCGAAGGGCTGGGCAGCCACTATCTGGCCCAGATGCGCCAGGTGGATGCCCTGCTGCACGTCCTGCGCGACTTCGATGATCCGGGCATCGCCCACGTCGAGGGCAAGGTGGACGCCGCTCGCGATGCCGTCCTCGTGAACACCGAACTCCTCCTGGCGGACCTGGACACCGTGGAAAAGCGCATCGGACGTGTGGAGGCGGACCTCAAGAAGATCAAGAAGGAGGAGGCCGTCAAGGAGCTGGAACTCCTGAAGCGCTGTCGGGCCTGGCTGGTGGAGGAGAAACCGATCCGCGAACTCGCACTCACCGAGGACGACCGGAAGGTCCTGCGGGGGTTCGCCCTCCTCACGGCCAAGCCGCTGCTCCTCCTCCTGAACATCGGCGAGGGAAAGCTGGGCAAACCCAACCCGACCCAGGAGCGTCTGCAACGCGCCCTGGGGGGAAAGGGCGTCGCCGTGATCCAGCTCTGCGTCAAGACGGAGTTGGAGGTGGCGCAACTGCCGCCCGAGGACGCGGAGGTCTTCCGGAAGGATCTTGGCCTCGAGGCGGGCGGATTCGCCGAGGTGCTCCGGGCCTGTTACGACCTGCTGGGACTCCTCACCTTCTACACCGGCGAAGGAGGCGAGGAGACCCGCGCCTGGACCATTCCCGCAGGCGCCACGGCGCTCAAGGCCGCGGCGGCGGTCCACAGCGATCTGGAGCGGGGTTTCATCCGGGCCGAGGTGATCAATTGTTCGGAACTGGAAGCCGCGGGCTCTCTGGCTGCGGCCAAGAAAAAGGGCGTTCTCCGGGTCGAGGGCCGGGATTACCGGGTGGCCGACGGGGATGTCATCACGGTGCGCTTCAATGTGTGAGCGTTAAAGAGGTAGCCGCGAGGTTTTCAGCTCAACAGGAGGGAGCATGAAAGGTCTGGTCCTCTTTTCCGATGGATCGTACGCGCTGAAAGAAGTGCCCGAGCCCCAGATAGGCCGGAACGTGTACGCGCCCCAGGACGTCCTGATCGAGGTGGCCTACTGCGGCATCTGCGGGAGTGACGTGCACAAGTGGAAGGACTCGGACAAGAAGGGCGTGAGCAGCCCCACCTCGGCGGTGGTCACCGGTCACGAGATCGTGGGGACGGTGAAGGCCGTGGGACCCGAGGTGGCCGACGTGAAGGTCGGCGACCGGGTGGTGTGCGAGCTGGTCACCTTCTACTGCGGGCGCTGCATCAACTGCCAGACCGGGCGAATCAACATCTGCTGCAACATGCCGTCCATGCAGCAGCGGGCGCATTACGTGACCGGCGGCGGGTACGCACGCTACACGCTGTGGCCAGCCAGGCACGTTCACGTCCTGCCGCCAAGCATCTCCCTGGAGGAAGGGACGCTCATCGAGCCGACGGCGGGATCGGTCCACAGCGTGATCGAACGGATGAGGGTGCGGGCCGGTGAATCGGTGATCATTCTGGGGCCGGGGGCGCGGGGGCTGATCCTGTTGCAGATCGCCAAGGCCTGCGGGGCCTCCCCCGTCGTCATCACCGGCCTCAGCCGGGACGAGACGACCCGCCTGGCCCTGGCCAAACAGTTCGGCGCCGACGCGGTCATCAACGTGGAGAAGGAGGATCTGCTGAGGCGCGTCAAGGAGCTCACCGGCGGGATCGGCTTCGACGTGGAGATCGAGAACACCGGGGCGGCCAGCGCCGTGGAGCAATACTTGGACATCGCCCGGAACGGCGGGCGCATCCTCGTCTCCGGCGGCGGCATCCGGGGCGGGATCATGGCCCAACTGGACACCCGCAAGATCATCGTAAAAGAGCTGGAGCTCTACGGCGAGATCTCCCACGTCTAGACCTCGTGAAAGACCGCCATCAAGCTGGTCGCCGAGGGAAGAGTCAAGGTGTACCCGCTGGAGAAATGGGAGGAGGCCTTCGACCTGGCCGCCACCAGTCCGGACGCGTTGCGTGTGGCGATCAATCCGCGCATCTACTGCGAAGACCCACCCGGGGGAGGGGGTGCAGGGGCCGGCGGAAGCGCGGTCGGACCCGTGGCCGGGGGCGTGGTCGCGCGCGATGATCCTGTGGCCGATCCGGGAGGGGATGCCCCACCGGGCGAAGCCGGAGGCGCGCCAGGCTGTCCGGCGGCCCCCGGTGCCTCGGGCGTCCCGGCTGGACCGGCCGCGGGCGCCGGCGGCGTGGCGGGCGCAGCCTCGGGCGGTGTGTAGAACGGGGGGAGCGACGACCGGGTCCGCTCGATCCTGTCCACTTGACCCTTCGGGAATCTCAGGTTCCCGCCCGGGCGCTCGACGACCACCGAGTCGCCCTCCTCGTACGCCTCCTTTCCCCAGATGCTCTGACCGTCCGTGAGATAGACCGTGTCCGCGCCCGCGTCGGACGCCAGGACAAGCCACGCGAGCGCCACGACGGCAACCCATGTCCTACGCATTCACGATCCTCCTCTCTGCCCGCGGCAGCGCGGCCGCACCGTCCTCATTGTTGCTGGGGGCGACCACCCTTGCCGCTCGCTTCAAAAGGGGTCCTGCTCCCCCTTCGATGCGCCATGCGGCCATCTGGACTGCACTGTAGATTCGCCGTGCGCGCCCGTCAAGGGCTTTCCCCGGCGATGAGAATACGGTCGGGGATGCCTTGACTTTGCCTCAGAAATGGACC
>JACQXP010000280.1 GCA_016208645.1 Candidatus Methylomirabilota bacterium
CCGGAACAGCGGGGGACGGGCCGGCAGAAGTCCTTGCCCACGGCTACCAGCAGCCCATGGTATTCGTTGTACAGCGCGGTTTCCGGGGGAAGGCTCTCCAGGAAGAGTGCCTGCACCCTATCGTATGTGGCATCCGGCCGGATCAGGCCGTGGCGACTCAGGATGCGGCGGGTATAGGCATCCACCACGAAGACCGGCACGCCCCCCGCATACAGCAGGATGGAGTCCGCCGTCTCCGGTCCGATTCCGGACACGGCCAGCAGCTCTTCCCGCAGGGTCGAGGGGTGTCGCGCGAACATCCGCGAGAGCTTGAGCGCGTAGCCGGCCCGCAGGAAGCGGAGGAACCGTTTGACGCGCGCGGCCTTTGTCTTATAATATCCCGAGGGCTGGATCAGCCGCGCCAGTTTTAGCGCGGGAAGCGCCGCCAGCGCCTCCGGCGTCAGGACGCGCGCCCGGCGCAGGTTGCCGATGGCCCGCGCGACATTCGTCCAGGCCGTATTCTGGGTCAGGATGGCCCCGATGATCACCTCGAATCGGGTCCGTCCCGGCCACCAGCCCTGAGGTCCCAGGGCGCGCAGCATGGCCCGATACATGGCGCGGAGCCGGGCAGACAGAGAACCCGAGTTCCGCTGGGGGCGTGAACGAGGGCGTGCACGGATCGGCATGGGAGCGGACTCTGGCGCGATCCGGCAGGAAAGTCAAGACGGAATGCGCAAGATCCTGGCAGTCGATTGGGGGCGAGCCACCCTGGGCCTGGCGGTGAGCGATGATCTTGGCCTCACCGCCCAGGGACTGACCAGTCTCCCCCGGGTCGGCGAGACGAAGGACGTGGAGGCCATCGGCGCCTTCGTCCGCGACCTGGGGATCGAGGCGATCGTGGTGGGGCTGCCCAAGAACATGGATGGAAGCCTGGGACCCTCGGCCGATGCGGCCCAGACGTTCGCCCGGGCCCTGCACGACCGGCTGGGCGTCCCGGTTCATCTGTGGGACGAGCGGCTCACCACCCTGGCCGCCGAGCGCGCGCTGGTAAGCGCAGGGGTGCGCCGCCGCGCGCGCCGCGCCGTCGTGGATCAGGTGGCAGCGACGATGATCCTTCAGGGCTTTCTGGATCGTCAGCGCGCCGTGGCCGAGCGGGGAGATTCCTAGCGGATGGCGGCGAGCCTTCCCACCCGATTCCGAGGGCTGAGCGCCATCCTCCTCGCCCTGGTCCTGACCGCCGTCGGAGTCCGCACGTACCTCCAGTCTGATGGGGACCGCCTCCTCGGGGCGGGGGCGGGTCCCGGCACCATCGTCTACATCAAGCCCCGGACAGGCGTCCAGGAGATCGCCCAGACCCTGCGGGAGGCCGGCATCATCCAAAGCCGCTGGGCCTTCGTGGCGCTGGCCTACCTCCAGGGGTCCCTCACGCGTTTGCAGGCTGGCGAGTATGAATTCACCCCCGGCATGTCCCTCCTGGAGATCCTGCGGAAGCTCGAGGCGGGCCGGGTCATCACGCATCAGGTCACCATCCCCGAGGGGTTCACGGCGCAGGATATCGCCCGGCTGCTCGCCGGAGAGCGACTGGTGAATGCGGAGCGCTTCACGGCCCTGGCGAAGGATCTCCAACTCGTCGAGAGCCTGGATGTCCCCGGCGACAGCCTGGAGGGCTATCTCTTTCCCGACACCTACCGGCTCACCCGGGGGATGGGTGAGGAGGAAATCCTCCGGATCATGGTCGCCCGCTTCCATCAGGCGCTCCCGAAGGACTTCGACCTTCAGGCCGAGCGTCTGGGGCTGGACCTCCACTCGGTGGTCACGCTGGCCTCCCTCATCGAGAAGGAAGCGAAGCTGGATCGCGAGCGACCGGTCGTGGCCGCCGTATTCCACAACCGCCTGCGGCGAAACATGCCCCTCCAGTCGGATCCGACGGCGGTCTACGGTGCACCCGGGCCGCGGCGCAGGATCACGTCGCTGGATCTGCGGCGCAAGACGCCCTACAACACCTACCTGAAGGCCGGGTTGCCGCCGGGGCCTATCGCCAATCCGGGGCTGGCCTCGCTGCTGGCGGCGCTGAACCCGGCGCGGGTGAGCTTCCTGTATTTCGTGGCCAAGAACGACGGGACCCACTTTTTCTCGCGGACGCTGGAACAGCACGCACAGGCAGTACGCAAGTACCAGGCGAGGGACGAGGCCTCCGGGAACAGCGGCTCGTGATATCTCGGCGTCCATTCCCCGTGCCGGCGACCGGACCGCGACCCGTGGGCAATGCAGCGCACCTGGGGAGGAATCGGAGGACCGCATGAGGCCGTGGGCCAGAATGGCGATGGCCGGAGGGATCGTGGCGGCCCTGGCAGCCTGCACGGGGCCCGAGGCCGAGCTTGCCCGGGAACAGTCGGCCCAGTCACACTATGACATCGGACTCGGCGCGCTCGCCGAGAACAACCTCAACAAGGCCATCAGCGAGTTCCGGAACGCCACCGAAGAGAATCCCCGCAACGCCCGCAACTTCCATGCGCTGGGGAACGCCTACCTCCGCAACCAGCAGGTTGACGAGGCCATTCAGGCCCTCCGCCGCGCCGTCGAGCTGGATCGCCGCCTGTCCGACGCTTTCAATGACCTCGGGGCGGCCTACATGCGGAAGCAGATGTGGGACCTCGCCATTGATGCCTTCCGCCGGGCGCTGGCCAATCCGCAGTATCTGAATCCGGAGTTAGCCTACAGGAACCTGGGAAACATCTACCTCACCCGGGGCCAATACGAGCAGGCGGCCGAGGAGTTCCGCAGGCTCCTGGACCTCATCCCCCAGTCGCCCGAGGGCCACTTCTTCCTGGGCCAAACCCTCCTGGCACAGGGGAAGCTGGAGGAGGCGCGGGAGAAGGTCGAGCAGGCGATCAAGCTGGATGGAACCAACCCAGCCTTCCACTTGCAAATGGGGGTCACCCTCCTGCGCCTGGGCCGGCGCGCGGAGGCGCGGGAGAGCTTCCGGAAAGCGGTGGACATCAATCCGGCCGGCCCGGAGGCCCAGGAGGCCCGCCGGTACTTGAGAGAGTTGAACTAACCATTGCAAAACTGACAACCGACAATGCAAAACCGACCGATGGGCTGATCGGTTGTCCGTTTGACAGGGAATGTCGTTCTTCGGGAGACATCGGCATGAAACCAGAAGACTCACGCGAGGCGTCCGGGTGGGCGGAACGGCTGGAAAGCTTGGCCCGGTGCATCCCCGGCGTGGGGCGCTACCAGGATCGGGAGGGACTGCGCGAAACGGACAGGCAGGTCCGGATACACCTGGCGGATCTGCTGGCAGGCCTCAGCCGGACCGTGGAGGACGCAGAGCGACGTGTCACCGAGGCTCGCGCCCTGGATCGGCTCCCCGCCCTGGATCGCGTGGCGCGTTTGCTGAACACGCTGGCCGATCGGATCCGGTTCGCCAGCTATGGCTTCACCGGCGTCTTCGACCTGCACAAGATCCGGGAGACGGAGCTGGCCGCCCTGCACCGCTTCGACCTGGCGCTGGTCGAGGCCGTTTCTCGCCTGCGGGCCCCGCTCCAGGCGCTGGCCGATGCCGCGTCAGACGAGGGGGCCTTCCCCCAGGCGCTGCGGGCAGTGGAGGCGGCGCTTCAGGAGTTCGAGCAGACCCTGGCGGAACGGGACCGGCAGGCGCGCGGCCTCTAGCCCCGATTATTCGCGAACCCCTTCGCGAATAATCGGGAGGAATGACCAAATCCCAATGGCCAATGACCAATTGCGGATGCGAATCGAACCGGGGCATTTGACGGCGCGCTGCGGGACCCATCGCACCGCCCGGGGCGGGCGAGGTGCGATGGGTGCCCCACCAGCATTGGTCATTGGAAATTGGTCATTGGTCATTTGATCTGGGGAATTCACGCTACTGCTCGTGAATTATTCGGGCAGGACAGGAGGAGGTATGACGATCGCCATGGAGGTCATCGAGTGGTTCGATCCGGACGGCCGGCAGTTCGTGCACCGGATCCCGGAGGAGGGCTCCGCCGACATCAAGATGGGCGCCCAGCTCATCGTCCGGGAGAGTCAGGCGGCCGTTTTCTTCCGTGACGGGAAGGGGCTGGACGTCTTCGGGCCGGGGCGGCACACGCTGTCCACCATGAACCTGCCCATCCTGACGAAAGTCCTGAGCCTGCCCTGGGGATTCACGAGCCCCTTCCGCGCCGAGGTCTACTTCGTCAACCTGAAGGTGTTCACCGAACTCAAGTGGGGGACGAAGGAGCCGGTGGCGTTCAAGGATAAGGAGCTCGGGCTGGTCCGCTTGCGCGCCTTCGGCATCTTCACGGCGCGGGTCGCGCAGCCCCTTTTGTTCGTCAACACCCTGGTGGGCACGCAGGGTGCCTATGGCTCGGAACAGGTGGAGGGCTACCTGCGGGAAGTGATCGTGTCCCGCCTGAATGACTTTCTCGGGGAGCACGTGGACACCGTCCTCCAACTTCCCAAGCAGTACGACGAGATCGGCGTGGCGGTGAAGACGCGCCTGCAGGACGATTTTCGCCGCTACGGACTGGAGCTGATCGACTTCTTCATCAACGCCATCACCCCGCCGCCCGAGGTCCAGCGGATGATTGACGAGCGGTCGGGCATGGCGGCCGTCGGGAACCTGGACGATTTCCTGAAGTTCAAAGCCGCCAAGGCGCTGGGGGATGCGGCGTCGGGGGTTGGGGCGGGGGGGCAGGCCGCATCAGGCGGGCTGGGCGCAGGGCTGGGCGCCGGCGTGGGGGTGGGTCTGGGCTTCATGCTGCCCGGTATGATCTACCGAACCTTGCGCCCCGAAGATGCGGATCCCCAGCGCATCCAGGAACGGGGAACGGTCAACTGCCCCGAGTGCCACGGCGACGTGCCCCTGATGGCCCGCTTTTGTCCTTCCTGCGGTCACCAGATGGTGGTGGCGAACAAGTGCCCGCGCTGCGGGAAGAACGTCACCGCCCAGGCCAAGTTCTGTCCCGCCTGCGGCGTGGATCTCAAGGCGACGGTCACCTGCGGCCACTGCAAGACCGTGGTGCCGCCCGGAACGAAATTCTGCACCAACTGCGGTGAAGCCATCGCTTCGCCTTCCTCGTGAAAGTCCCGTGCCCTCAATGCGGCGGTGAGGTCCAGCTCCAGGAGACAACCGGCTTTGTGGGTTGTCCCTTCTGCGCCACGAGCCTGGTCCTGGATCTCACCGGCGTCCGGCCGCATCTGCTCTACCGGCCGCGTCACGGCGACGCGGAGGTGCTGCCCCTCCTGCGTCGCTGGTGCGACGCGCAGGGCCTGCCCACACCATCCTCCGTGTCCATCCCGCACCTGGTCTACCATCCATTCTGGCGCTACGGGGCCCAGGGGCGCCCGCGGCTGGTGCCGGCCTGGCCGGTCCTGGAGACGCGCTGGACCGACCTGGCGTTGCCCGAGGCAGAGCAGGTCATCTACGATCCTGCGGCCATCGGGACGGCGCGGCTGGATGAACCGAGAATTGCCGAGGCGGCGGCGCGCCAGCGCACCTTTGGCGAGGCTGCCGCGTCCGTGCCACCGGGGGACCTGATCCACGTCCCATTCTACGAGGCCCAGGCGATGGTTGGACCCCACCGCCTCCAGGTCAGCCTGGAGGCCTGCTCGGGTCGTGTCTACCCGGAGCGGATGCCTCCGGGAGCCCGGCATTCGGGTGTTCGAGCGTTCGGGGGTTCGGTTGTTCGAGGGTTCGAGAGTTCGGTGGTTCACGGATCCCGGAACGCCCGAACCACCGAACCACCGAACTCCCGAACGAATTTTGGGGTGCAAGATGCCCTTGACCCATCTCGGCTGTCCGTCGTGCGGCGGGACCCTGTCCCTCGCGGTAGGCCAGCGGCTGGTCACCTGCCGGTACTGTGGCGGAGAGAGCCTCGTGCTCATCCCGGGTGCGGTCCCACGCCATCTGGTCGCCCTCGAAGTCAGCATGGAAACAGCCCGCGCCGCCGCGCAGGAGTTCTTGCGCAAAGGATCGCTCCCGCGGACTCTTCGCGAACGCGGGCGCATCCAGGAGGTGTCCCTCTGTTACGTGCCCTTTTACGAATTCACCGGCAGCCGACTCGGGACCTTTCTCCTCCGGGAGGGGGTCAAGCCCCCCGCGCCTCTTGGAGAGGAAGCGGCGCAGGACGGAGAATTCCAGCGGTGGCTGGCGGCGCCCTCGGTTGAGAAGGAGGACACGCGGGTCATCCAGCAAGAGTATGTCCGGATCGGGCCGGCCTGCGACCTGCCGGAGCTGGGGGTAGGCCAGATTCACTTGGAGAACCTTCGGCGAGGATCAACACCGGTGGCGCTCGAGCCATACGACCTCGTCGCGTTGCAGAGTCGCGCGGTGGTGTTCGCCCCGACGAAGCCGCCGGCCCGGTTTGCGGACGAGTCCCGGTTGCGGATCAAGGTGAAGGGGGATCGCACCGGGGTCGTTGAGGAGCGGCTGAAGATTTTATACTATCCGGTATGGCAGGCCCGGTATCGCCACGCCGGCCGCCCATACGAGATCGCGGTGGATGGGGTGACGGGGGCCGTCCTTCGGGCCCGGGGGCCGGTGGAAATCCGTCAGGCTGCGGCCGTGGCCGTGGCCGCGCTGGCCCTGGCGGCCCTCTGCTTTGGCCGGCCGGCGCGGCACCTGGTGGGAGCGGGCCTCGGCAGTGGCCCCTCGCCGGGCTGGGTTCTCGACACCCTGGGAACTCTCCTGGCACTGGCGATGGGAGGGATCGTGGCGATGTGTCTGGCGTGGGTGGGGTGGACAACGTTCCGCCGGGGCGGCGAACTGCTCCTTGTCGAGGACGGAGCCCAGCCTGTCCTGGCTGCCGGTTTGGATTCGGGAGTCCTGGGAGGAGCCGGGACCAGACTGGTCGAGTGGCTGCTGGCCCACGGGATGCGGTCGGGAGGACGGGGCTGAAATGGGTGGTCCGACGGTACTGGCCCTTCGCTGCCCGCGGTGCGGGGGGCCTCTGTCCGGCCTGCAGCAGGACGTGGTCTTCTGGTGTGTCGCGTGCCAGGTCGCCCAGGAGG
>JACQXP010000188.1 GCA_016208645.1 Candidatus Methylomirabilota bacterium
ACATCCCGGAACGACTCGGTCCGGAGCGCCGGCGACATCCCCAGGGACATCAGCCGGAACCGCGCCACCGGCGGTTGCACCGTATCCAGGATATCGGCCATGGCGGCCCCCAGCGCCTCTCGCTGGCGCCGCGGGACCTCGCGGTCTGGCATCAGGCCTCCTCGACGGAGGGACCGTCGTATTCGAAATCCGTCGGGTGGATCCGACGCATCGGGCGCATCCGCGTCCGCTCTTCGTAGACGTGGGCGATCAGGCCCGGCAACCGGGCCATGTAGAAGAAAGCATTCCCCAGGGCGGCGGGAATCTGCAACTCGCACAGGAGCGCCGCGATCGCCCCGTCCACGTTGATGGGCAGCTTGGTGTTGAGGATCCGCTCGGCCGTCGCCTGCAGGGCCTCCAGGATGGGCGGGTAGACGCCGCCCAGTCCTTGCTCACGCGCCACGCCGAAGAGGGCCTCAACCCGGGGATCCTTGGAGTGGATTCGGTGGCCGATGCCGAGGAGCCGCCGCTTCGTCGCGCGACTCGCGTGGACCGCTTCCTCCACCACCTCCGGCAGCGGCTTCCCGGTCCGTTGCTTCTCCGCCAGTTCGTGGAGCAGGTCCATGCAGCCCTCGATGGCTCCACCGTGCAGGTCGGAGAAGGCCAGGACGCCGCTGGCCACGGCCGCGGGGAAGCTGGCCCGCGTCGAGGCGACCGTACGGGCCGCCAGGGTGGAGGGCGGGGTCGCCCCGTGGTCGATGGACGCCACCAGGATGGCATCCAGGAGGCGCGCCTCCGTGGGGCTGGGCGAGCGCCCCAGGAGCAGCAGGAAGATCGCCTCGCTGAAGCGGGCGCCGGCGATGAGTCGTTCCAGCGGGACCCCGCGGATGTAGAGCCGGCCCTCCTCGGCCAGGGAGATCCCCGTCTGCCACTGCAGATTCTCCGTCATGAGTCGCCTCCCCGCCCCCAGTGCGGCCCGGACGGCCGCCGGGAGCTCTTCGATCGCCTTCACCACGACGGCCCCCACCTCTTCCAGCCGCTTCACCTTGCCCGCATGGCTCCCGGTTGTCCCCTCGATCAGGGCCCCGGCATGGGAATACCGCATCCCGGATTTGGCCGCGGCCCCTCCGATGTAGGCGAATACCGGCTTGCGGACCTTTCCCGCCGCGATGAGATCGGCGACCTCTTCTTCCTGGGAGGTGCCGATCTCCCCGAACAGGACGATGGCCTCGGTCTTCGGATCGGCCTCGAAGAGTTCCACCACCCGGGGCAGGGGCAGGCCGACGATCCCGTCCCCGCCGACGTGGACGATGGTGCTCTGGCCGATGCCGGCCCGGCTCAGGCCGGAGCTGAGGGCCGAGGTCATGCCGCCGCTCCGCGACGCCACGCCCACCGGCCCCGGGCGGAACCACTCCTCCGCCAGCCGGGCGCGGCCCCCGATCATCCCGAGCAGGGCCTGCCCCGGGCTCACGATCCCGAGCGTGTTGGGGCCGATCACCCTGGCGCCGAGCCGATCTGCGACCTCCAGGACCTCCAGCGTGTCGTAGACAGGCACGCGGTCGGCGACGAGGACCACGAGCCGGATCCCGGCCAGCAGGGCCTCCAGGGCCGCATCCCGGACCTGGGGAGCGGGGACGAAGATCACGCTGGCATCGATGCCGCCCACCGCCTCGGTCGCCGCCTGCACGGTGTCGAAGACCGGGATCTCCCGCGTAACCTCACCGCCCCGCCCCGGCGTGACCCCGGCGACGATCCGAGTTCCGTAGCGCTGCATGAGCCCGGCGCGGGTCGCCCCCTCCCGGCCGGTGATCCCCTGCACCAGGACCCGCGTCTTGGCGTCCACGAGGATCGCCATCACCCCACCTCCGCCAGGCCCGGGATCGGAAACGCGATCCACAGGGCATCCCGTCCACTAACCCGGATTATTCGCAAAGCCGTTCGCGAATAATCACGGGAATGACCAATTACCAATGATCAATGACCAACAGCGAAGAGAATGCGCCTCCGGTGACCTGACAGCGTGCAGCGCGCACGTACCGCCCTTGGGAATTGGAAATTGGTCATTGGTCATTTGACTCGGATAATTCACGCATCTCTTCGTG
>JACQXP010000189.1 GCA_016208645.1 Candidatus Methylomirabilota bacterium
GACGGGAACGCGGGCGGCGACCAGCGATGCCAGGGCCGGGATGCCCCAGAGGAAAAACGCGGTCGTGATCCCGATCACGGCCAGGGCCGCCAGAGCCGTGAACGTGACCTGCAGCCTGCGGCGGGCAGGTGCTTTGCCGTTGAACTGCACTGTTCCGACTCGTCGTGCGGTCTCAGCGTCTTTGGCGTGTTGCCTGACAGATCTTCCGGATGTCTCGCCAGTCATAGTGCGGGAGCAGTGTGGTTGTCCCGGCCGGCGCCTGTGCCGCGAGCGATTTCAACTTCTCGATTCGATCCCTTGTCGCCGGGTGGGTGGATAAGTACCTCAGCACGGTGGGGGAGGGACGGTCGTTCCGGCCCAACACCTCGAAGAATGCGATCATCCAGGCGGGATCAATCCCCGCCCGGATGAGCATGCGCATCCCCTCCGCGTCGGCTTCCTCCTCGTTCTGGCGGCTGTATTGTAGGGCCCCGAGGGTGCGGGCGGCTTCCAACCCGTAGATCGTGGCGCCACTGGCGTCCCCGGTCAGGGCGGCGAGCAGAAGGCCGCTCGACGCGTGCTGGACGAGCGCCCGTGTGGCGTGGCGATGGAGGACATGCTGGAACTCGTGGGCCAGCACGCCGGCCAATTCTTCCGCAGTTCGGGTCCGTTCAAGCAATCCCCGGAAGATCACGATGTATCCGCCGGGCGCCGCAACGGCGTTCACGGCTGGATCGTTCACCACCATCACCCGGAACCTGTAGGGCTGCCGTGGGAGGGGGGCGGTCAGGGCCGTGCCGATCTCATCAATTACCCGTGTGCGAGCCGGATCCAGGCATTGCTTCTTGGGCGGAGCCAGGTGTTCGAGGACCGCCTGCCCAAGCCGTTCCTCCCACGAGACGGGAACGCGGGCGGCGACCAGCGATGCCAGGGCCGGGATGCCCCAGAGGAAAAACGCGGTCGTGATCCCGATCACGGCCAGAGCCGCCAGAGCCGTGAACGTGACCCGCAGCCTGCGGCGGGCAGGGTCGTGGAAACGCGTGGTCAGTTCCGGCGCCATCCGGCGCAGGCCACTGAGAAATCGCGCGTCCGAAACCAGGAGCGCCTCCGGGACCTCGCCACCCCGCTCCAGGCGGACGTGCTCGCCGGCGTAGAAGCCCTGGGTCTGGCGGATCTCCGTGTACGGCCACCAGAGCGCGATCCCCTGTTCCGTGGTGAGCTGGAGGCCCTGCCGCATCACACGGATGGTCGCCCGCTGGCGCGCGGCGGTCCGGCCGTCGAAATAGTATCCTTCCCAGTCAGTCTGCACTGAAACCCACGCTAGCCGAGGTCCAGGCCGACGTCGAGAAAACCGGCCAGCGCGTCCCCGGTGGCGGTGGCGGCCTGCGCCTCCTGCTGTATGCCCGCCAGACCCAGCGGGCCCTCCAGGGTCAGGTACTTGAAGGCGAAGCGCACGTTTCGAATCATGACCCACGGCCAGCCCAGGCCCAAGGTGACCACCAGCAGGAGCAAATTCCCCAGGGCCAACAGGAGGAGTCGTCCCCCCGTGACCGTGGATCGGAAGCGGGAGCCGCCAAAGGAGGTGTGCTCCCAGAAGTAGCGCTGCTTCCTGGCCAGAAACCAGAACAGGTACAGACCCAGGGTGGGGAAAAACAGCACGATGGCCAGCAGAAAGCTGCCGAAAAGGTCCCGCCCGTTTCCGTCGAAGTGAAACTTCTCATTTCCAAAGTAGGAGTGAACCACCAGGAAGCCATATCGCCGCGTCTCGAAGATGGGGTAGTAGAGGCCCAGGGTGATTCCGGTGAGAAGCGAGCCCACGACGAAGAGCTTGATGAAGTCCACCGTCCGTCCCCGGAACGAGAACCGGATCTCACGCCATGAACTCCGGCTCAGCCGATAGCGGCGTGCGCCCACCATTGCGGAGGGGATGAGCACCATGACGATCGCATACGTGAGGACACCCGCCAGCAGCTTGATCGCGGGTCCACGCAGCAACTCCTGTATGATCCCCAAGAGAATCAAGGGAACGCCGAACACGAGCATCGCCTTGAGGAAGCCGATGAGCAGCTCCTTGCCCGTCCCGTGGTAGGCGAAACGATCGCCCTCGAATTCGGTCTGGCTCAGCAGGTACCGCCGGACTCTCACCTTGCCCCAGAAGTAATAGATCCCCAGGGTGATGACCGTCAGGAACATGTTGACGATGTGAATGCCGAAAAGGGAGCCTCCCGCGCCATGAAATGTGAGCCGGCGACTTTGCGCCGCCTCGCCATCCATCGGAGGAGGCTTTATCTCGGCCCTGGGCTGCGCCGATGGCCTGGGCGGGGGTGCCGGACTCGCCACCGGGGCACGCGCCGCGCTCGTGGGGGGCCGCGCCGGACCGCCGAGTGGCGCGCCGCAGGATTTGCAGGTTGGCCCGGCCAACTGCATCAATCCGCATTTGGGGCACTTCATGCCGAAGGTCATCGGTCCGCCCTCCTCTGTGTCCTAGCCCACTCGGAGGCCATCTTGCCTGACATCAGGGATTTTGCCAAGGGGGAAGGGCCCGGGGACCAGTCGGGCAGCCTGCCACGGCGCTGGCAACCGCGATGGCGGTGTCAACCCCAAAGTCACCTCGGCATCCCATCGCGACGGACGCCATGAGGTCTATGCGAGGCTTGCCTCTTCCTCGACGTGGCCATCCCATTCGATCGTGATGCCGCGCTTGACAGACTGGGAGGCCGGGCAGCCCTTCTCATGGACCTCGATGGCCCGCAGGGCCTCCTCACGCTTGCCCTTGGGCACCTTGACCTTGTAGTGCACCTTGATGGTGGTGACCAAGGGTTTGCCGTCCACGTTCTCGATGATCCCTTCAACTTCCGACGACAGCCGGTCCGGCTGGGTCGGGATCTTTCGCGCCGCCAGCGCCACGGCCAGCGTCCCCGTCATTCACCCCGCCACTGCGGCGATCATGTGGTCCAGGGTGGTGGGCAGGTCTTCCTCCGGCTCCACCCCGTAAAACTTCTTGACCCCGCCGTGCACCCCATACCGCACGGGCTCGGGAAAGCCCTCGATGTAGGCCCGGCGTAGCGGGCCCTTGTCCTTCACGATCCGGATCCGGGAGACGTGAATCAGATCGGCCATCGCCGTCCTCCTCTCGGTGTGCAGGGATATGGAGGATATCGCGATCCCGTCCACATCGGACCGGACCGGTGATCTCTCCGGGGGGGGACCGGGCCGCCCGATGCTGGGTTGATCCGGCGGCCCGGAGCTGCCTCAGACCCTGTCGTGAATGTTACGCGAATGGAGATTGACCACCCTTGGAGGGCTGGTAAAACGGGTTGGTGCCGCCTGCATGGTCGGTCGTGTCCATGATCTGGCGAATCTCGGGGACCGCCTCGCGGATCATCACCTCGATCCCCTGTTTCAGAGTCACATCAGCCATGCCGCATCCCTGGCAGCCGCCGCCCAGCGCGATGTAGGCCACATCGCCCTTGACGTCGAGCAGCGTGACGTACCCGCCATGCATGGCCACGCCCGGATTGATGCGGGTGTCAATCACTTGTTGCACGGCCTTGGCCCTGGGGTCGGTCCAGATGGAGTTTGGGTTGTCGATCTTGAATCCACTCTGGTTAATGCCCTCGACGAAGTCGAGGGTCGCGCCTTTGAGATTGGGTGCGCTCTGCGCGTCAATGAACACCTGGAACCCCTCGGCGTCCACCACGAGGTCCTGGGGGCCTCTCTCCGCGCCGCCGACGAAGCGGAGATCGTATTGAAAGCCGCCCGGACCGCGCCCCGTGATGGCGACCCGCAACGCTGACCCCTGGCGCCCCTGGCTCTCCAGGAGGGCCAGAATCTTCTTCTGTGCCGGATCGGTGATCGTCAACATCGCTGTCCCCCTTCTGGGCACAGCATCCTTGCCGGATCGGGTCCGCTGACAGGACCCCCGGGTTCCACCCCGGGGTTGCCGTGCCCATCAGCCCGCTGTCGCAATTCTCCTGTTGGCGCGCTGGCCCCGCCCCGCGGAGAGATTCTCCAGCATTTCCCCGGAGTCCTCCCGGTCGGGCGTGATCACGAATGCCAGCCGGCGATGGGCCTCGCGCAGGGCGGCTTCCACGCCTTCCGGGGTCTCTCCGCGGGCGAAGATGAACCCCAGGTATCTCGCCCCTTCGGGCACGGGGACGACTTCCTGCCCGAGGGGGATGGTGATCCTGATCTCTTCGATCCCGTCAACGCTCTCGGCCGCCTCCTTGCCCCGCACCTCACGGAGGATCCCGCCATGCGGGATCGGGATCATCATCACGCCGGCGGCCTGTCTCTCCCGCTCGAAGGACTCGGTCTCGCGCCCCAGGGCATGTCGCAGGATCAGCTCTTCGAGTGAGATGCCGTCGCCGAAGCGCAGCGTCCGGGAGCACAGCCCGCCGATGGATCGCGGAGCAATCTCGAGGACCCACGGCCCCTGGTCGTTGACACGGAGCTCCGCGTGAATGGGGCCATGCCAGAGGCCGAGCGCTTTCACGGCCTCCGCGGTGTGGGCGACGATCTTTTCCTGAATCGCTGCGGGAAGACGGGACGGGGTGACGTAGATCGTTTCCTCAAAGAACGGGCCGTCCAGGGGGTCTGGCTTGTCGTACACCGCCAGGACCCTGAGCCGGCCCTCCGAGAGGAGCCCCTCCACCGCCACCTCGACACCCGGGAGAAACGTCTCGACCAGGATCTCCCGGCCCAGTTCCCCGCCCTGGGCCATCACCTCGGGCCGGCGCAAGATGGCCGCGATGCGATGGAAGGCGGCAATGAATTCCTCGGAATGGTCGGCCCGGATGACACCGCGGCTGGCGGATAGGGCCAGGGGCTTGAGGACGCACGGAAAGGGCACCGGGGGCGGGTCGCCCTCGGGGTTCTCATCAATGGAGATTCGCCGGAAGCGGGGCGTTGGGATGCCGGCCGCTGCCAGGACCTCGCGCATGCGGTACTTGTTGCGGGCCGCCGACACCGCCTCCACGGGGTTGTGGGGCAGCCCCAGCGCTGCCGAGGCCGCGGCTGCCAGGATCACTCCGTCATCATCCGCTGCAATCACCGCCCGGATGGGGTATTGCCAGGTGAACTCGGCAATCGTGCGTGATCCCTCGTCAGGGTCCAGGAAGTTGACCGTGAGGGTTCCCCCTGGATTCGCCGCGGCCAGAACCTGCGGGCAGTCGGACCCCACCACCACAGGAACATCGAGCCGCCTTGCCGCCTCCAGGAAGGCGCCGGCGCGATAGGTGGTAGTGGTCATCAGAAGCAGAAGGCGATCCATGCGTTCCGCCACCTGTCCTGTGGTGCGGGATGTCCTCTCTGGCGGCACGATACCTCCGGAAGGGTGATCCGTCAATGAGGGGTCCCGACCGCCCTGAGGTCCCACCGGACCCGGGCGGCCGGGCGGCGGTCAGGCCACTCACCTGCATGGGGTCAGTGGCCGGGTCGGCATCTCAGGCGGGTGCCCTCGGCCCTCGCCAAGTGCTGCGGAACGCAAATACGGTGACACTCATTTCTGCTCCCTCTCCCTGGATGGGAGAGGGCGGGGGTGAGGGTGCCGTGCAGGTTGTTCTCGCAAAGGACTCCCTCACCCCACCCCACAGCGGGGAGAGGGGGTCGAAAAGTTGCGGTGAGATAATACGTCAAGGCCGCGTCGCTGGGGGCGTCGAAGGTGACCACGATGTCGTACTTGCCCATCGTCCAGTGGATGTCCCGGATCTTGACCTTGTGCCTTGCCGCGAGCCTCCTTACCCGATCGGCACGCTTGATGGAGTTCTTGACGTCTCGAATCCCCTGGTCCGTGAACGATACGAGTGCGATGTAGTGTGGCATCTGGTTCCTCCTTTCAATGAGGTTCCGGCTGTATCCGCTGCCGAATCACCACACGCCGATGATCACCGGGGGGGCATTGCGGGGCGAGGATATCGAAAAAGATCTGTCCGGTCAACAAGAGGAGCGCGCGCCCATTCTCAATCGGGTTGCCGCTGACCACCCGTCTGTCCACCCTCACTGGCTCTGCGTCGTTGGAGCACCCATCAGGGCTCCGGACACTCTGACCCACGGCCGCCCAGTCTTTCCCGGGCGGCGTTAATCTTGCCCCAATGGTGTCGCCCGAGCGTATGGCCCACCCAGAAGGCTTTCTCCACCTGGGCCGGCGTAAGCTCCTTCAGCGTGTCATACGTCGCGACCTCGGCCGCCACCACGTTTCCCGGGATCAGGGGCGCTCGCCTGGTTGTCAGCCTGGATCGGAACTCGTAGGACCCCAGCACCAGGATTCCTCGTTCTTGGGTGGCGCGGATTGGAAGCGTCTTTTTCCCGGGGAGCTGCCTGTAGAGAAGTTGGTGCAGACTATCGTAGGAGATTCCCTGGCTCCGAGAGAGCAATTGCAGCAATTCAACCTTCACGGGGAGCTCGTCCGATCGACTCCACCGGCTTGCATCAGAAATGATGGTGAGATCGGGTCGATCGGGAAATTTCCCTCCCGTCTTGAGCGCTCGGAAGCGGTCGAGTCCCTCCACGCCCAGGTTCTCCACGACGCCTCCATCCACGAAACGCCGCGTGCGAGGGCTCCCCGCGCCCCTGGCAGGCGTCCAGCGAACTGCCTTGGGCTGGAAGGCCCCAGGAAAAGCCCCCGAGGCCGCCACCAGATCGGCCAGAGGCGTGGAATCCAGGTCAGGGTAATTCGGGTGACGCCCCTGGTAGAAGACCTCTCGCGCGTGATCCGCGTCTTCTTGGATGTCGGTTGCGTTAATGAGGAGCTGAGGAGCCAGGCTGGTATCCGCCAGTGCCTTCGAGCCGAAAAACACGTTTCGAAAGTGTCTGGAATAGGTATCTGCGCTGTTCCATTTGCCCCAGAACCAATCCAGGAGAACCCAGTGCATGGATACGAAATCGTCAGGCAATCCCGGTCGATTCTCCTGAAGTTTTTTCCTGAACAGCGGCGGCGGGTATCCGAGGGCGTAGTGGGCCCCGATAATCGAACCCCCTGACACCGTGGTCAGGTACCGGATCGGAACGCACCTCTCGTCGAGCGCCTGAAGCAGCCCCGCGTGTATGGCGGCGGCGCGATAGCCCCCGCCGGAGAGCGCGAGGGCAATGATCATGGGGCGGCCGCCCGCAGTCCTCCAGCCCCCGGAGCCCGCCCACGTTTCCCTCCTGGCCAGCTCCTCACGTCGTATCTGGTCCAGGTGTGCGGATCCGGAGGCTCTTGGAAATCGCGGGTTCAGCCACGAAGCGAGGGTTGCAAGCGCCCAGGCCACCAGAACCGGGATGATCGTGACGCCGACCGTGAACTGAAACCATGGCGTGGCCCGATGTGTGATCGCATAGCGACTCATGGGAAGCGTCAGGATCTCCAGGACGATCAGGATCGAGCAGAAGGCCAGACCGGGCCAGAAGGACTCTTTCCAGTTGACCCTGATGGCCACCGCCCAGCCGACCAGGAGTATCGCTACGAAGGTCACCCAGATGCCTGCCTTCATGTGCCAGAGGAGGCAGCTTCCAGGCGGGAGGGGATCGGGCGTTGACGCTTCTCGCCACATCAAGTATCCCAACCCGGCACAGAGGCCGGAGAAAACGCCGACCCCCGTCGCGCCCATCCAGGGGGACAGGCCAAGCTTCCACCACACCCCGATGAATCCCAGGAGCACCGCACATTGGAGGAGCCAGATGAGCTTGACCCGGCCCTTGTCCAGGTTGGGGGTGAATTCCGGGGGGCCAGGTGGGAATTGCGCGACAGGCACTTCCCCGATCACCGGCGGCGGCTCGATCCGCTGTATCTTTAGATTAACCATCGGTAGATACCTCATTCATCTGGGGACCAGTCGCAGCGATCTGGAAGCGCGTCGGCAGGGGTGAGATTGCTCTGGCAAAGAAAAACTGGCAAACCATCACGGGAAAATCAAGCCCTTTTGGAAATGGGCGTCCTGCAGGAGTGTCAGTGCTTGGCTTGAGACGAGGGTCCGGTGCGGATTCTCTTAGCAAGCTATTTCTGGTGTCAAGGAAAGAGTGGGACAAGGTCAGTCCTCAATAGATATATGTGGGCGACGGAAAGCGAACAGGCGAAAAGCATGGAAGTTCAGAGGCTGGGACGCCGGAAGGGCGAAGACTAGGGGCTCCCTGTGGAAGAAACAGACTTTCCGTACGTTAAACGAGTCACTCTCGTAGCGCCGCCTTGGCTCCCGTTGTCCAGCCCTTACAATAGGTACACCTGCTTCATGGAAATGATGCACATGCATCATTTACTCTGCCACCCGTTCCCGTTAATTTTTCTGCATATTTGTTTCCTCTGGGGAAACACCTCAACGGTCGGGCGCATGCGAGGAGGGGGCATGGCCAGGATCGCAGTCATCCCCGGCGACGGCATCGGCCCGGACGTCATTGCCGAGGGCATCAAAGTCCTGGAGACCGTGGGCCGCGTGACCGGGGCCCGCCTCGACCTCACCCATTTCGACCTCGGCGCCGACCGCTACCTCCGCACCGGCGAGACCCTCCCGCAGTCTGTCTTCGAAGACCTCCGCGACAACTACGATGCCATTTACCTGGGCGCGCTGGGGGACCCGCGTGTCCCGGACATGAAGCACGCCGCCGACATCCTGCTCGGGCTGCGCTTCCGCCTCGACCTCTACGTGAACATGCGGCCGGTGAAGCTCCTCGAGCGGCGGCTCTGCCCGCTGAAGGACCGATCGGAGGCCGACGTGGACCTAGTGGTGTTTCGCGAGAACACCGAGGGTCTCTACGTGGGCATGGGAGGGTTCTTCAAGAAAGGGACGGCAGACGAGGTGGCCCTCCAGGAGGACGTCAATACCCGCAAGGGCGTGGAACGGATCATCGAATACGCCTTCCGGTTCGCGCGAGAGACCGGACGCACCAAGGTGACCATGAGCGACAAGGCCAACGTCCTGACCTACGGGCACGACCTGTGGCAGCGGGTCTTCCGCGAGGTCGCGTCGCGCTACCCGGAGATCGAGGCGGAGCACCTGTACGTGGATGCCCTGACCATGCAACTGGTGCGGGCGCCGCAGCGCTTCCAGGTGATCGTGACCTGCAACATGTTCGGCGACATCGTGACCGATCTGGGGGCCGCCCTGCAGGGGGGCCTGGGGATGGCCGCCTCCGGAAATCTGAATCCGGAGCGGACCCCATTGTTCGAGCCGGTCCACGGCTCTGCCCCCAAGTATGCCGGGAAGGATGTCGCCAACCCCATGGGCGCGGTCCTCACGGCCGGGATGATGCTCGACTCGCTGGGCCTCCGGCGAGAGGCCGCTTTGATTGACGCCGCCGTCCGCGAGGCGATCCGCCAGGACAGGACGACGAACGACCTGGGCGGCCGCCTCGGGACCAAAGCGGTGGGCGATTTCCTCTGCCAGTGCATCGAGAGGTCAGGTGCATGAAGGCGACGGCTGAAGTCAACGCATGGATGCAAGAGGTGCGCCTGGGTCCCCGCATCCGCGAGCTCCGACAGCAGCGGGGAATGACGCTGCGACATCTGTCGGACAAGGCCGGGCTCTCCACGGCCCTCCTGTCCAAGGTGGAAAATAACGCGGTCTCTCCGACGATCCCGACCCTGTGGAAGATCTGCGAGGGGCTGGGGGTCCGGGTGGGCTACTTCTTCCAGGACGGCGGGCAGGAGATCCGGGACTACGTCGTGACCCGCAAGGAGAAGCGGCCGGTGGTCTTCCGCGAGGGGTCCAAGCACGGCTACCTGTACGAGTCACTGGCCTACGGGAAGCTGGAGCACGCCATGGAGCCCTTCGTGGTCACGGTGGCTCCGGGAGAGCGGCGGGGCGGGAAGCTCTTCAGCCACGCCGGCGACGAGCTGGTCTATGTACTGGAAGGTCGGGTGGAGTTTCTCCTGGGGGAGTTGAGTTTCGTCCTGGAAGAGGGGGACAGCGTGTACTTCAACTCGGAGCGCCCCCACCGGCTTCAGGCGCTGGATGGGCGTGAGGCCCGGACGCTTCAGGTGGTCTATTACCGGTAGGCGGGAGGCGTAAGGCGTGAGGGGAAGAAACGAAGGTTTTCCGCCTAGCGCCTGACCCCTGACGCCTCACGAGGGGTAGGTAAGATGGGCATGACGATCGCGGAGAAGATCCTGGCGGCGCACGCGGGCGTCCCCGTCGTGCGGCCCGGCGAACTCTACTTTGCCGGCCTGGACCTGGTCATGGGAACCGACGTCACCACGGCCCTCTCGGCCGAGGTGTTCGCCCAGATGGGGGCGCAGCGAGTCTTCGACCCGGACAAGATCGCCCTGGTCAACGACCACTTCGTCCCCGCCAAGGACATCGCGGCCGCCACCCTGGCCCAGACCATGCGGCGCTTTGCGGAGCGGTACGGCATCCGTCACTACTACGAGCTGGGAAGCTCAGGGATCTGCCACACGCTCGTTCCGGACGAGGGACTGGTCGCTCCCGGCGACCTGGTGGTCGGTGCGGACTCGCACACGTGCACCTACGGGGCGGTGGGGGCCTTCGCCGCCGGGATCGGTAGCACGGACATGGCGGCCGCCTGGGCGCTGGGCGAGAGCTGGTTCCGGGTGCCGGAAACGATCCGGGTCATCTTCCGGGGCCGTCTTCCCGAGTGGGTGGGAGGCAAGGATCTCATCCTGCGGGTGGTGGGAGACCTGGGCGAAGACGGCGCCCGCTACAAGGCGCTGGAGTTCGAAGGACACACGATCGAGGACTTGCCCATGGCCGGTCGGTTCACGGTCTGCAACATGGCCATCGAGGCGGGCGCCAAGACCGGGATCATCGCGGCCGATGATGTCACGCGCGAGTACCTCAAGGGGCGCGCGAGACGGCACGGCGAGTATCACCGCCCCGACCCGGATGCCCGGTATGCCCGCACGCTGGAGTACGAGGTGAGCGGCCTGGAGCCGCTGGTCGCCTGTCCGTATTCGCCGGCGAACGTCAAGCCGGTGAGCCAGGTCGAGGCCCTTCCCGTGGACCAGGTGGTCCTCGGGTCATGTACCAACGGTCGGGTGGAGGATTTCAGGATCGCAGCGAGCATCCTGAAGTCGCGCGGCGTGCATCCGAAGCTGCGTCTGATCGCCATCCCCGGAAGCCAGGCCGTCTTCCGCCAACTGCTGGACGAGGGGATCGTTGCTATCCTGGCCGAGGCAGGGGCGACGATCAGTCCGCCGACCTGCGGGCCGTGCATCGGCGGCCACATGGGCGTCCTGGGGCCCGGTGAACGAGGGCTTTTCACCACCAACAGAAACTTCAAGGGACGGAATGGTCACCCGACATCCGAGGTGTACCTGAGCGGCCCGGCGGTCGCGGCGGCCACCGCGGTGATGGGACGCATCACCGATCCAAGAAAGTTGACGTGACATGTCCACTCCA
>JACQXP010000190.1 GCA_016208645.1 Candidatus Methylomirabilota bacterium
GCCAGCCCCTCGATGGGCTCGTCCAAGAGCAGGAGTTCCGGGTCCTGCATCAGGTCGCGTCCGATCGCCAGCATCTTCTGCTCCCCGCCGCTCAGGTGGTTCCCCTTGTGCTGGAGCAGCCCTCCCAGGACGGGGAACAGCTCGCACACGCGCTGCACCGTCCAGCGATCGGAGCGTCCCGCGACGCGGCGGGCCAGCTCCAGATTCTCCAGGACCGTGAGGTCCGGAAAGATCCGCCGGTCATCGGGGACGAAGCCGATGCCGAGCCGCGCGATCCGGAAGGGGGCGTTCCCCTGGATCTCCGCCTCCCGGAACGTGACGGTCCCGGACCGCGGCGGCGTCAGCCCCATGATGGTCCGGAGTGTTGTGGTCTTGCCGGCTCCGTTTCTCCCCAGGAGACACGCGATCTCCCCCCGGTCCACGGCCAGCGAGACGCCATGGATCACCAGGCTCTGCCCATAGCCCGCCACGAGATTTCTTACCCGCAGGACCACGGCTACACCTCGGCGCCCAGGTAGGTTTCGCGCACCACGCGGTTCTCCCGGATCTCGGCCGGGGTGCCGTCGGCCAGGACCTCCCCGTGGTTCATCACGACGATCCGCTCGGCGAGCGAGAAGACGACGTCCATGTCGTGCTCGACGATCACGAAGGTCGTCCGCCGCTGGCCGGACAGCTTTCGCATGAGGCCCAGGACCGTCTGCCGCTCGATGGGGTTCATCCCCGCGCAGGGCTCATCCAGGAAGCACAGCTTGGGCCGCGTCCCCACCGCGATCCCCAGCTCCAAGAGCCGCTGGTCGCCGTGGGACAGGGCGCCGGCCCGCGCGCCCCGGTGGTCCCAGAGGCCGATCTCCCGGAGGAGCTCCTCGGCCTCGGCGTTCGCCCCTGTCTCGTCCTCCAGCCGGGCCACGGCGTGAAGATTCCTCCCGCGCCGGGAGAGGGCCGGCAGCAGCAGGTTCTGGCGAACCGTCAGGTTCGGGAAGATATTCATGATCTGGAAGGAGCGCGAGAGGCCCCGCCGGACCCGCCCGTGAGAGGGCACACGCGTGATGTCCTCCCCCTTGAATCGCACCGTCCCCGTGTCCGGGGTGAGCAGCCCCGTGAGGAGGTTGATGAGGGTGGTCTTGCCCGCGCCGTTGGGACCGATGACGGCGGCGAGGGTGCCCTCCGTGAGCCCGAGGCTCACGCCGGCCACCGCCGCCAGGCGCCCGAAGGTCTTGCGAAGACCCTTCGTCTCCAGCAGGTACTCCGTCACGCCCCCTCCCGACCTGGCCGGTGCACGCGCCATCTCGCCGTGGCGAGACTCACCACCCCGCCCCGGAAGCCCATCACCAGCACCACCACGATGATGCCGAGCCAGATGAGCCAGTACTCGGTGAAGCGGACGATGACGTCCTTGATCATGAAATACAGGAAGGCCCCCACGATCGGCCCGGCGAAGGCCTGGATCCCGCCCAGGAGCGTCGCCAGGACCGGATCGGCCGAGGTGGTCCAGTGGGCCACGGGGGGCGTGACGGTGTTCTCCAGGGCGGGCAGCAGCGCCCCGGCCAGGCCCGCGTACAGGCCGGCGATGACGAACGCGATGAGGCGGTAGGTGCGCACCGAGACCCCCGTGAAGGCCATGCGGCCCTCGCTGTCCCGGATCCCCTGGAACGTGAGGCCCAGGGGGGAATGCACCAACCGATACGCGATGGCGATCGCCACCAGGGAAACCGCCAGGACGAAGTAATAGTACCGGCCCATGCTGGCCATGCTGACGCTCACGAGTCCCGGGATCTCCAGGGGGGCGCGCGGGATCCCCACCAGACCGTCATCGCCCCCCGTGAAGTCCCGCCACTTCAGGGCCATGGAGAAGATCATCATGCCGAAGGCCAGGGTGAGCATGGAGAAGTAGATCCGGGTGTGCCGGATGCAGAGCACCCCCAGCACCAGGGCCGCCGCGCCCGCCAGCAGGGTGCCCCCGACCACGCCGAACAGGAGCGATGGCGTGAGCAGGAGCAGCTTGGCGCAGCCGTAGGCCCCCACGGCGTAGAAGCCCGCCTGGCCGAAGGAAAGCAGCCCCGTGTATCCGAAGAGGATGTTGAAGCCCAGCGCGAACAGGGAGAGGATGAGCACCTGGATGGCCACGTACTGCGCGTACTGCCCGCCCACCAGGGGCAGCAGTAGGAGGGCCAGGACCAGTCCGCCTATGGCGGACCGGCCCGGGGTGACGATGCGCCGGCGACCTGGCGACGCGACCGGTCCCTCGCCCATCCGTTACCTCGCGAAGAGGCCCTGCGGCCGCACCAGCAGGACGACCGCCATGATCAGGTAGATCAGCGCCAGCTCGAACACCGGGAAGAGCAGCGTCCCGTAGGCGCTCAGCACGCCGACGATCAGGGAGCCCACGAAGGCCCCCTTCAGGTTTCCCAGGCCGCCGATGACGGTGATGACGAAGGCCTGGATGATCATGGCCGCGCCCAGCCCCGGGGACACCACCCGCACGGGGGTGCCCAGCGCGCCCCCCAGGGCGGCCAGCATGGCACCCAGCATGAACACGCCGCTGAAGACCCGGGGGACGTTGACGCCGATGGCGTTCGCCATCTCCCGGTCCGAGGCGGTCGCCCGCACGGTTCGTCCCCACCAGGTCCGCTCGAAGCCGAGCCACAGGACGATCCCCACGACGATCCCGGCGGCAATGATGAAGGCGTTGTAGACTGGGAACGGCCGCCCGAACACGGACCAGTGGCCTTCCAGGAAGGCGGGGATATCCGGGATCCGGAACACGCCGCCCCAGATCATCTTCACCGCATCGTCCAGGATGAGGATGAAGCCGAAGGTGAGGAGGAGCTGGTACGCCTCGTCCACCCCGTAGAGATACCGCAGGAAGAACCGCTCCATCACCCAGCCCACCACGGCGGTGCCCGCCAGGCTCAGGATGATGGCCAGCCAGAAGTTCCACCCGAGCAGGCCATAGAAGGTGAAGGCCAGGTAGGCCCCCAGCATGAACAGGCTGCCGTGGGCGAAGTTGATCACGCCCAGGACGCCGAAGATGATGGTGAGACCCGCCGAGATGAGCCACAGGTACATGGCCATGCTCAGTCCCACCACACCCTGGAAGGCGAGCGTCTCCATGCTGAGTCCTAATCCCATTCCGAAAAACTACGAACCGCCATGACGCCTGTCTGCCGTCGCCCCTGTCTGCCGTCCCGGGACAGGCAGGCGGCGACAGGCAGGCCAAGATCGCCTACGCCGTTAAGCAACCACAGATGAACGCAGATGAACGCTGGTGTCCCCGGCATGTTCCCCTACGAAATCTGCGTAATCTGTCCGCCTGTGGCGGACCAGGGCTCCATCTGCGGTTAGAGCCGGCCTTGGCGCCTTGGCGGTTGAACTGTATTGCTGGGACAAAGGAAGGCCGGGGGATCCCGCCACGCGGCGGGGTACCCCCGGCTCTGGGACCTCGCGTCGGTTACTTGGTCGCGGCCACGGGCGTGAAGGGCGGCCAGCGGTAGTAATCCTTGACCGGCATCACCCGCAGCTCGCCGACGACCGGGATGGGATACTTGGGATCCAGCATCACCCGGCCGGCCGGCACGTTGTACACGAACTGGTGGTCCTCCGCCCGGAAGACACGGAGGCCCGCCGGGGTGTTGATCTGCATCCCCTTGAGGGCGTCAATGATCTTGGCCGAGTCGAGGCTCTTGGCCTTTTCGATGGCCGCCTTCCCGATCATTACCGCGGAGTAGGTCGTCTCCGCGGAATAGTTGGGCAGGCGGCTCCACCGCTTCTGGAACCGCTCCACGAAGGCCTTGTTCTCCGCCGAGTCGGGCCAGTTGTGGACGTAGCGGGCCGTTGCCCAGAGTTTCCCCTTGAACTTATCCCCGATGACGGCCGGCGCGATCCCCTCCAGGACGTCCACGGAGCCGCCCATGGCCTGCCACCAGAGCTGGATCTGGTCGAACACGCCCTGGATCTGGGCTTGCCGGAGGAGCATCACCGCCTCGCCGGACCACGGGGTGGAGAAGATGGCGTCGGGCTTGGCGGCCATCACCGCGGAGATGTGGGCCGAGAAGTCCAGGGTGTGGAAGGGCGCCCAGGCCGCCGCCACAAACTCCACGTCCGGCCGGTATTTCTTCAGCGTCTCCTTGAAGAGATTCCAGCTCGTGTAGCCGTACTCGTAGTCCGCGCCGATGTTGGCCCACCGCTTGACATTCGGCATATCCTTGAAGATGAGCGCGGCCAGGATGGCGTCCTGGTAGACCGGCACGCTGACCCGCACGATCTCCTTGATGCCCTTCTGTGCCACCAGCTCTTCGGTCAACCGGTGGGTGGCCGCGTGGGTGAAGAAGAAGGGGCGCTTCAGCTCGGGAAGGACGGGCCCGATGGCCATGGAGGAGCCGCTGGAATCCACCCCCACCAGGTAATGGGCGCCCCACTCGGTGACCAGGTACCGGGTGTTCTTCACCGCCGTGGCGGGCTTCAGCTCCTCGTCCATCATTTTCAGCTCGACCTTGCACCCCAAGATGCCGCCCTTGGCATTGATCTCTTCGACGGCCATGGTGGCGCCCATGTTGATCTGCCGGCCGTAATCGGCATGGGCACCGGATGTCGCCCCCTGCGCGCCCACCTTGACCACGGGGACGCCCAACTGGCAGGCCGCCAGGGCGGGACCAGGCGCGACCAAAGCAACAAACACTACCAGGAGGAAAACACCTACGACGCTGGCACATCGTCTCATGACTGTCCCCCCTCTTGCGTGATGCCCGCCCGC
>JACQXP010000191.1 GCA_016208645.1 Candidatus Methylomirabilota bacterium
CATGATCGAGTTCCTGGTGGCACCCTTCGAATTCGGATTCATGCAGCGGGCCCTGGTGGGCGGCGTGCTGGTGGCGGGCATCTGCGCCCTGATGGGGACCTACGTGGTGCTGCGGGGGCTGGCCTTCGTCGGCGACGCCCTGGCGCACGCGGCGTTTCCCGGCGTAGTCATCGCCTATCTGCTCAAGGGAAATATCTACCTGGGCGCCACCGTATTCGCCGTGGCCACCGCCCTGGGGATCGGCCTTGTCTCCCGGCGGGGCCGCGTAAGCTACGACACGGCCATCGGCATCCTCTTCGCCGGGGCCTTCGCCCTGGGGGTCCTGCTCATGAGCACGATCCAGGGTTACACGGTGGACCTGTTCAGTTTTCTCTTCGGAAATGTCCTGGGCATTTCGAGGCGGGATCTGCTGCTGGTGGGGCTGCTCGGGGCACTGGTGGTGCTGACCGTCGTTCTGCTTTACAAGGAGTTGCTTCTCCTCTCCTTCGACCCGATCGTCGCCGAGGCCATGGGATACCCGGTCCAGGCGCTGAACTACCTGCTCCTGGGGCTCATCGCCCTGACCATCGTCATCTCCATTCAGGCGGTGGGCATCATCCTGGTCGTGGCGCTGCTCGTCACCCCCAGCGCCACCGCGTACCTCGTCACCGACCGGTTCTTCCGGATGATGCTCCTGGGGATCCTTCTGGCGGTGCTCGCCGCCCTGATCGGCCTGTATCTTTCGTACTACCTCAACGTTGCCTCGGGCGCCGCCATCGTCCTGGTGAGCACCTGTCTCTTCTTCCTGGTCCTGGCGACCCGGCGCTTGCGGGCAGCAGCGACATCCCGCGCCTGATCCCGGTCCGCAGGGCCGGCATCCTCAACCCTTCTCGGGCCTGGCTCTGCCCTTCCCCTTTCCCGCATGTCCGGTTCCGACTCGACTCGGACGTCCCGCCAGGGGCCCGCGAGAGCGCAGACGGGCCTCGGGGCGAAGATCCCACGCATCGCGGGCAACGTCTTCGCCACCGAACTTGCGGACCGTTCGCATGAGCCGCTCGAGGTGCGCCTCGTGCGGAGCAAAGGCCGAGCGCGGGATGGGTGGCAGGTCCCCGCCGATGGCCCGCACCGTCTCGCGACCCAGGCGATCAAGTTCGGACCGTTCCAGGTGGACCGCCATGGCCAGCGCCTGGCTCAGCGTGACGTCCTTCGCCGCTGCGCGCTCACACGCGTTGATCGCGTCCTGCAGAGGTCGCAGCCGGTGCCGGATGTCTGCCACCCGTCCCTTCGGGTCCGCCAGCTCCTTGACCATCGTCAGGACCCCGACGTGCTCGTGCTCGTCCAGGGCCATCTCCCACCAGATGCCGGCAACGGCCGGCAAGTCGCAGAATCGCCGGTAGAATCGAGTGTAGAGTCGGGCCACCCGCCATTCCAGCTCGATCAAGCTATCGAGCGCCGCGTGGATCCGCATCGTGCATCCCCTGTGTGCGCGTGGGCCGGGTGTTTCGGCTGGAGCAATTCACTCGCCCGGCTCCCGCTCAGCGAATTTCCTTAACCGCAGATTCCGCAGATTCCGCAGATTTCACCCCCACCCGAGCCCTCCCCCCTCTGAGGGGGAGGGAGTGGGAAGGGGGTCTGCGTAATCTGTGGTTCCATGGATTCTCCGGCGGTCTTATCGGACTCGTCTGCCGGCGTACACCGCCAGTCGCTCTTCAACCTGGGCCTGGAATGCCCGGCGGGCGGCGATTGAGAGCACAGCATAGGGCGGGATGACCCGGCCGTTGCGCCAGGTCTGGCGGATGGCCAGGCTCGCCGCGCGCGATGCCGCGGTGAAGTAGCTCACCTTGGTGATCCCCTCCCGGATGCCGCGGCGGAGTTCGGCGCCGGCGATTCCCGAGCTGCCATGCAGTGACAGGTGCGCATCCGTCTCGCGCCGGATCCCCCGCAGGCGGGAAAAATCCAGATGCGCCTCCCCCGCCCTCAACCCGTGAACCGACCCGATGGCCACGGCCACCACGTCCACGCCGGTCCGCTTCACGAAGTCACCCAGCAGGGACGGCTCGGCGAGGACCTCCCCCTTGCGGCTGCCCCGAGCCACGTGCCCCAGCTCCGCCTCGACGCACACGCCCTCCGCGTGGGCCATCTCGGCGATGGCGCGGGTGCGCCGGACCTTCTCCTCGTACGGGATGCCGGCCCCGTCGTACATGACCGAGGTGAAGCCGGCCTTGAGCGCGCGCCGGATCCCCGCCTCGCTCTGGCTGTGATCCAGGTGGAGGCCAACGGGAATGGGAAGTGCCGCGGCGCGGTGCCGCACCAGGAGGGCCACGGCCTGCAGGTCGAAGTCGGCCGCCATCCGCTCCGTGAAGGCAACGATGACCGGACAGCGGCGGGCCACCGCGGCCGCCAGGACCGCCTCTACCGTCTCCAGGTTGAACACGTTGAACGAGCCGAGGGCCTGGTGTCGTCGCCGCGCGGCCGCCAGCATGGTGCGAACATCGTGCAGTGACACGGGTCCTCCCGATCAGCCAGCCGCCGCCGCGGCCCGCAGCGCGCCCCACCGGCTGACGTGAACCGGGCGTGCGCCCATGGGAACCGGCGGCAATCGGGCATAACTGTATCCGGTCCTACCTTGAAACGCAACGGCCTCCTTCCGCTGTTTCGACCGATGCCGTCTCGGGGATGGCCGTGAGAAAAGGCGCGGGTGACCTGGGCGTTAGGACTGTTCACGCCTCGGTCGGAACGGAACCCTGGGGGTTCAGGCAGCGTTCAGGATGGTCGGACGGGACTATTGCTTGGCGGGCGGTTTCTCGCGGGCCATGCCGGACAGTGCGGCCTCGACGGCGGCGATCAGGCCCTCTTTGCGGAAGGGCTTGGGCACGCAGGCCTGCGCGCCGGCGGCATAGGCCTCGCGGTTGAGGTGGGGATCGTCGCTGGCGGTCATCACGACGACGGGGATCTGCCGGGTCCGCACCCCACGGCGGAGGACCCGGCACACCTTGTAGCCGTCCATGCTCGGCATCTGGAGATCGAGGAGCACCACGTCCGGGGGTCGTCATCGGTGATGAGGATCCGTGCCGGGCGACCGATGTTAGCCGTTGTCACTCGACCACGCTCCCAAGCGCGTTGGTAACATTATTCAGGGGATTCAGGATCCGATCGGCCGCGGTCTGGGCCAGCTCCCGCATGGCAGCGACCTGGCCCACCTCGCGGGCAAGGGCGCGGAGTTGGTCAACATCTGCTCAAGGGCAAGGTCCAAGACCTGGAGGTCCTCCAAAGGTGTATTGAGGCAGGGGGAGCGCTCAGGCTCGATCTCGGCGATGTCCGGGGACCCGGTCAGCAATTTCCACACGCCACCTCTGGGGTTTCCCGGTCGCCTGAAGCTCCTCGAGGGAACCCGACGCGGTGGTCGGCGTCTCGGGGCCCAGGGCGTGCGCTGCGCCTTCCCTTTCGGTCTCTACCTAACCTCCCGGGATGGCGGCGGGCCGGTTACCCCTTGAAAACGATCTCCAGGGCCGCATGGATGTCGGCGAGCTTGATCGGCTTCCGGAGCAGCATGGCCGGGCCGTGTTCGAGCGCGGCCAGCGTCTCGTCGTGGTACGGGTAGCCCGTGATGAGGACGACCAGGGCCTCGGGGTCCTTCCGCTTGAGGGCCTTGAGGACGGAGGCACCCCCGACGCCGGGCAGCAGGATGTCGAGGAAGATGAGGTCGAAGCCGTCCTGCCGGATCTGCCGGAGTGCCTGCCGTCCGTCCGAGGCCACGACAACCTCGTAGCCTTTGGCCCGCAGGGCGGCCTCGAAGGCATCCCGCACAGGGGCCTCGTCGTCCACCACCAGGACGCGGCGGG
>JACQXP010000192.1 GCA_016208645.1 Candidatus Methylomirabilota bacterium
TTCGAGAGCTGGAACAAGTTCCGGCGCGCCCTGCGCCGCGAGGACCAGGAGGCCTTCGACACTCTCTTCGCCGCCGCCAAGTACCACGTGGCCGCCATGGTCTACGCCTCGCGCGTGACGCCGCTGGAGGCCATCCTCATGGGCATCCTGGTGGAGCACCAGAAGGCCATCGCGCAGTTGAACGGACGGATCCGGGAACTGGAGGCAGCCGTGCTACCATCGCTCGCGCTGACCCCTCCGGATCCCGCAGCATGATGCGTCGGAGAACCGCGGGTACCCTCTGGGTGCGCCGGATTGCCGCGTTACCCCAATTGCCAGACTACCTGGCGCCGGGTCTGGACGTCATCTTCGTCGGGATCAACCCGGGAGTGCAGTCGGCGCGGGCCGGACACTACTATGCGAATCCCCGGAATCCGTTCTGGCGTCTGCTCCACAAGGCCGGCCTCACCCCCCGGCAACTGCGGCCGGACGAGGATCATCTCTTGCCGAGCTTCGGCTACGGCATCACGGACATCGTGAAGCATCCCTCGCGGGGCGTCGGCGACCTGACCGCCGCGGACTTCCGCCGGGGACGCCGGATCCTGGAGGAGAAATTGCGGGCGTGCCAGCCCCGGATCGTCTGCTTCAACAGCAAGACCGGCTTCGTCAATTTCTTTGGTCCCGGGGTCTTCAGCAGGATGCTGATGGGCCTTTTTCAGCAGCCTGTCAGGCGCTTCGGCCGGCAGGAGGTGACCATCGGCGCTTCCCGGGTCTTCGTCATGCCCTCGACCAGCCCGGCCAACGCCGGCACTCCCCTGGCCATGAAGCTTCGCTACTTCCGTGCCCTCCGGCGATGGCGCGATTCCCTGACTCAGCGGGGGTTGGGGGTCACGGGTCGGACCAACCCCCAATCCCTAACCCCTGACCCCCGGCCGCCTCGGGGCCAGAGGCGGCCACCCTGCTGGAAAAGCGCGAGGTGGAGTACCTCAGCATCGAGGTGCGCTCCGTCCTGAACCGGTGCGTGAGCCCGCGCATGCCCTTCACCTGGACCATCAACCCCTACCGCGGGTGCGAGTTCGGCTGCCGGTACTGCTACGCCCGCTACACCCACGAGTTCATGGGGCTCAACCGGTGGGAGGACTTCGAGGAAAAGATCTACGTCAAGCGGGACGCCGCCCGGATCCTCGTGCGCGAGTTGACCCCCGAGCGCCTCACCGGCCAGAGCATCGCCCTCGGCACCGCCACCGATCCGTACCAGCCGGCCGAGCGGCGCTATGGCGTCACGCGGAGCCTGCTGGCCGTCATGGCCCTCGCGCGCGATCTGCGCCTCTCCGTCACCACGAAGAGCGATCTCGTCACGCGGGACATTGACCTGCTCCGCCGGATCGCGGCCCAAAACAGTGTGCAGGTCAACCTGACGGTCACCACGCTGGACCGGCGGCTCGCTCGAATCCTGGAGTTTCGCGCCCCCAC
>JACQXP010000071.1 GCA_016208645.1 Candidatus Methylomirabilota bacterium
CGATGCGGGGGACGACGGCGATCTCGTCCAGGTTCATCGCCCCGAACCCGATCACATCGAGCGTGGGACCCTGCGCTGCGTCTGTCGAGGGCACTGGGGGGGTCATTTGCTCACCACAATCCTATTCGCTCTCCCATGCCACCCCCTCAACCTACCCTTCTCCCCCTTCCAGGGGGAGAAGGTAGGGATGAGGGGGCTCAGCCGAGCTTGGCGGCCGCCTCACGCATGCGCCGGCGGAAGGCCTTGTGCAGGGCAATGACCTCGTCCAGCCCGCTCCCCTCACGGCCCACCATCCAGTGAAGGTGCGGTCCTTCCGCCGCATCCGCGGCCGGCGCCTCGCCGATCAACCCCTTGACCCGTGCCCGCCCCCCCTGCCTCCAGGCCTCCAGGACCGGCTGCAGCCCACCGAGTCGCGTCGCCGCCACCGCCACGGTCACGTGGGGAAGGATGAAGGCGTTCCCGTTGAAGGCCACGGCCAGGCCCCCGAGGCTCTCGATCATGCGGGCCCCCTGGACGTCCGTGATGCTGTCCCCCACGAAGACGGCGTCCCGGAGCGAGGACCCCTTCGAGCGTGCCACCGCCTCCATGGTCCAGGCCTTGCGGCGCCCGCCGACGACGGTGACCCCCTCTCCGCCCAACGACAGCGCGTCCGCCAGGCCCCCACCCCAGTAGAAGGGATCTAACCGGCTGCGGATCAGGTCGTCCTTTCCCCCCGCCGAGAGGTCCTCGCCGACGAGGTCGCGCAGGATGATCCTCTCCATCTCCGCCACCCGGTCGAGATCCTCCCGGCGCAGGCGCGCGCGCAACCGATCAAAGGGCATCCTGGTGCAGTGGATCGCCTCCGGGGGAAACCCCAGGCTGGCGCCGATGGTGCGGGCGTGCTGCTCGTAGCTGGTCGAGACGATGTGCGCCTCCCACCCCGCCGACCGCAGGCGGGCCAGAAGCTCCGACGCGCCCGGCACCAGGCCGGCCCGATCCGAGACCCGCCGCACGTCCCCGGCGGCGATGCCGTGGTGGAGCAGGAAGGGCACGATCAAGAGGAGTGTGTCCCCGGGCTCGTAGGCCTCCCGCCCCTCCAGGGTCAGGAGGTCGTCGTACCGGCTGATCACCTCGAACAGGCGGTGCCCCTCTGGGATCAGCCCCATCACCTCGTAGGCGTTGTCCTGCGGAGAGAGCGGCCCCTCGAGATCGAAGAAGATCAATGGCATGAGCCCCCCGCGTGGAGCATGGCCCCCACCTCCTCGGTGAGGCAGAAGCCTCCCACAAGCCGCTTCCCCTCGCTATACACATCCAACCCCTGGATGCGGATCCGGCCGTCCGCCAGCGCCCGCAGGGTCTCCACCAAGAGGGGCGCTTCCCGACGCACGCCCTCTTCGCGGATCCGGTGGAACAGGCGGGGTCGCGCCGCCCGCAGGCCGCCGGTCCGCCCCGTCCCCTCCCACTCGGCCCAGAGCGGATCGAAGGTCCCGCCCCGGATGGGAAAGCGGCAGTGGGTGAGGACGGGACCGCGATCCAGCTCGGGGGTGACCCGATGGATCATGATCCCCGACTCGGACGCCCGGGTTTCGATCAGGTGCCAGATCACATCCTCCCAGGCGCCCACGGGACCCCCGGGGGGGGCGGGGTGGAGGTTGATGAACGGGTAGCGCTGGCAGAGCGCCGGCCCGAGGATCAACATGTAGCCGACCAGGGCGTACACGTCGGCCCCCTCCCCTTCGAGGGCAGCCATCACCTCCCGGTCGTAGGCCAGGCGCAGGGCCTCGCGATCCGCCGGCGCCGCCGAGCGCGCGGTGTATCGCGCCTTGAAGGCGCTCCAGGAACGGCTACGGACCGGAATCCCCAGGCCCTCGACCATCCCGAGGAACTGGTCGGTGACCGGATTCTCTCCGCGATCCCGATTGCAGAAGACGAAGGGGATCTCGGCCTGCAGGCGGCCGGCGCGGATGGCGTTCCAGACCTCCATCAGCAGGTATCCCGCCGCTTCATCCCGACCGGAGGAAAGCCAGCCGATCCGAAACACGCCCATCCCCTCGCCTCCCCGGGCAGCGCCCGCCGCCCGATGCCATTTGCTGAGCGCGTCGGGCGCCTCTCCTCTGTCGAACCCGTGGCATTATCTTTCAGGGCCCGTACCCCGCGCAAGCAGAACCTCGCTCCGACTACAAGACATTCGACGAGAGGGACGCGCGCGGTCTCGAGATTCCCGAACGCCGGTGTGATCTGTTTGCGCTCGACCTGCGACCGTTTTGGTCCTGTTTTGTTTTCCAATCCTTTGGAAGTCTCTGCCTTGCGAGGCGCCAGACCGGGGACTAGAGTCAAAGACGAATGCCCGGATCTTTCCCTCGGGCCAAGCCACGGCTCGCAATCATTGCTGAAAGACCGCGGGTCTACTCTGCAACCGGCGTGGGCCGGGCTACGGCCACACGCCAATACCAAAGGGCAACCTATGGCGGAAATGGAGGAGATGCTGACCGTCGCCGAGATCCAGGAGGTCGCCGACCGCCTGCGCCGTCGCACCCTCGACATGGTGTGGCGCGCCCAGGCCGGCCACCCCGGCGGATCCTTCTCCCTGGCGGAGATCCTGGCGTGTCTCTACTTCCGGGTCTTGCGGATTGACCCATCGCGGCCGGACTGGCCCGACCGCGATCGGTTCGTCCTCAGCAAAGGACACGCCGCGCCCATCTACTACGCGACCCTGGCGGAACGCGGCTACTTCCCGCCGGAGGCCCTGGACACCTACGACGAGCTGAACTCCATCCTGCAGGGCCATCCCGACATGCACACCCCGGGCGTGGATATGTCCTCGGGCTCCCTGGGCCAGGGGCTGTCGCCCGGGATCGGCATGGCCCTGGGCGCGCGGTTGCGCGGGAAGGAGTTCCGCGTGTACGTCGTGCTGGGCGACGGCGAGATCCAGGAAGGGCAGGTGTGGGAGGCCGCCATGGCGGCCAGCGCCTACCGTCTGGACAATCTCGTCGCCATCGTGGACTGGAACAAGATTCAGCTCAGCGACTTCATCGAAAAGGCCATGCCGGTGGACCCGCTGCCGGACAAGTGGCGCGCCTTCGGCTGGCACGTCCGCGAGTGCGACGGGCACGACGTGGCGGCCATCCTCCACGCGCTGGAGGAGCTGCGGCAGGTCCGGGGGCGGCCCACGGTCCTCCTGGCCCACACGGTGAAGGGCAAGGGGGTCTCCTTCATGGAGAACAACCCGGCCTGGCACGCCAAGGCCCCCAACGAGCAGGAGTATCTCCAGGCCAGGACCGAACTGGCGGTGAGGAGGTGAGCGCCATGCCAGAGCAGATCGCCATGCGCGAGGCCTTCGGGCAGACCCTGGTGGCACTGGGGAAGCGCGTCCCGGACCTCGTGGTCCTGGATGCCGACGTGGCGCCCTCCACCCGCGCGGTACTCTTCGCCCAGGCCTTCCCCGAGCGCTTCTTCCAGGTGGGGATTGCCGAACAGAACATGATCGGCATGGCCGCCGGCCTCTCCACCCTGGGCTTCATCCCCTTCACCAGCACCTTCGCCTGCTTCGCCAAGCGGGACCTGGACCAGATCCGGATCACGGTGGCCCAGCCCAAGAACAACGTGAAGGTCACCGGCCACTACAGCGGCCTCCTGGCCGGCAAGACGGGGAAGACGCACCTGTCCATCCAGGACCTGGCCATCATGCGGACCATGCCCAACATGACGGTCATCGCGCCGGCCGACGGCGTGGAGGTCGAGAAGGCCATGGAGGCCATGGTCGCCGTGCACGGGCCGGCCTACCTCCGCCTGGCCCGGGATCCCAGCCCGGTGATCTTCGACGCGTCCTACCGGTTCGAGATCGGTCGCGCGGTGACGTTACGCGATGGCAGCGATGTCGCCCTGATCAGCACCGGCATCCAGACGCCCCGGGCGGTCGAGGCGGCCGGGCTGCTCCAGGCCGAGGGCATCAACGCCCTGGTCCTTCACGTGCCCACCCTGAAGCCCCTGGATGTGGACGCCATCGTGGCGGCCGCGGAGCGGACCGGCCTGGTGGTGACGGCCGAGGAGCACAGCATCCTGGGCGGCCTGGGGGGCGCCGTGGCCGAGGTCCTGTCGGAGCACCGGCCCACGCCCATGGCGCGGGTCGGCGTCCGGGACGTGTACGCCGAATCGGCTCCCAACGACGCCCTGCTGGAAAAGTACGGCGTCACGGCGCGCCACGTGGCGCAGGCGGCCCGGTCGCACCTGGCCAAGTGGCGGCGCTGAGGGGCGGCCCCGCACGCCCAGCCGCCCTGTGGCCATCCCCCGAAAGGTCTGCATGACCGGACCCTTGTGCC
Organism: Candidatus Methylomirabilota bacterium; assembly: GCA_016208645.1. Taxonomy (GTDB): domain Bacteria; phylum Methylomirabilota; class Methylomirabilia; order Methylomirabilales; family 2-02-FULL-66-22; genus 2-02-FULL-66-22. Next base: position 4,299 of record JACQXP010000071.1, read on the forward strand.
TCCGGGATTGCCGCCCAGGATGACATCGCCCAGAATGGCGGCGGGGCGTTCTTCGCGCGAACCCGATTCCCACTGGAACCGCCTGCACCGGTCCGGTGCGGCACGAACACATCGTCCACCCTGTTGACACGGCGAGGAGGAGAGACGCATGCACGGCGCCTTTAACGGCAAGTTTCTGCGCGTGGACCTGACCCGGGGCACGACAGAGGTCGAGGAGGTCCCCGAATTGACCACCCGCATGTACCTTGGGGGCAGCGCCATGGCGGCCTATATCCTGACACGGGAGCTCAAGGCCGGCATTGACCCCCTCGGCCCGGATAACATCCTGGTGTTCACCACCTGCCCGGCCAACGGCAGCCCCATCTCCGGGACCAACCGCTTCACCTGTGCGGCGAAGTCCCCCCTCACCGGCGGCTACGGCGAGGGCGAGGCCGGCGGCTGGTGGGGGCCGGAGCTGAAGTTCGCCGGCTTCGACGGCATCATCGTCACGGGACAGTCCCCCCGCCCGGCCTACCTGTGGATCGCCGACGGCAAGGCAGAGCTGCGCGATGCTTCGCACCTGTGGGGGAAGCTGTCGGGCGAGGTGCAGGATATCCTGACCGCGGAGACGGACAAGCGGGCCCGCATCCTCCAGTGCGGCCCTGCGGGTGAGCGGGGCGTCCGCCTGGCCAATATCGTGAACGAGCTGAAGCACTTCCACGGGCGCAGCGGCCTGGGGGCCGTGATGGGCAGCAAGCGGCTCCGGGCCATCGCCGTCCGCGGCCACGGCAAGCTGGAGGCCAAGGATCCCCAGGGCCTCCAGGCCGTCCTGAAGTGGTTCCGGGAGCAGTACAAGCGGGACGCCGACATGCTCCACAAGTACGGGACCTCGCGTAACGTCGTGGGCATGAGCGCCGACGGGATCCTCCCGACCCGGAACTTCCAGGAGGGCCAGTTCGAACAAGCCAAGGAGATCAGCGGCCAGCGCATGGCCGAGACCATCCTGACCGACGAGGGCACCTGCTTCGCCTGCGCCATCGCCTGCAAGCGCGACGTGGACGTGCCGGAGATGGGAGTCTCCTCCAAATACGGCGGCCCCGAGTACGAGACGATCGCCGCCAGCGGCTCCGCCTGCGGGATCGGGGACCTCAAGGTCATCGCCAAGTTCCACCAGATCTGCGGGGAGTACGTCCTGGACACCATCTCCGCCGGGATGACCATCGCCTTCGCCATGGAGTGCTTCGAGAACGGCATCCTCACGCAGGCCGACACCGACGGGATCGAGCTGCGTTTCGGCAACGGCGACGCCCTGCTCGCCATGGTCGAGAAGATGGCGAAGCGCGAGGGATTCGGCGACGTCCTGGCCGACGGGGCGAAGCGCGCGGCCGAGCGGATCGGCCGGGGGGCCGACCAGTTCGTCCTCACCGTCAAGGGCCAGGAGATCCCCATGCACGAGCCGCGGGGCAAACAAGGGTTAGCCCTGGCCTATGCCACGGCGCCGGCCGGGGCCGATCACATGCGGGCCCCCCACGACCCGGTCTACGAGGGCTTCCACCCCTCCGGGGCCCACGCGCTGGAGCCCCTGGGGCTCTGCGAGCCCCTGCCGCGACTGGAGCTGTCGCCGCGCAAGGTGCGGGCCTACTACTACGCCAACCAGTGGTGGAACCTGTGCAGCTCCCTGGGCGTCTGTCACCTGGCCGCCACGCCCATTGACATCCTGGGCATCACCCCGATGGTGAACCTGACCCGGGCCATCACCGGGTGGGACACCAGCCTCTGGGAACTCTGCAAGGTGGCGGAACGGGGCAAGGCCCTGGCACGCGTCTTCAACAGCCGCGAGGGCTTCACGCCGAAAGACGACCGGCTGCCCAGGCGCCTGCACGAGGCATTCACCAGCGGGCCACTGAAAGGCGTCCGGATCGACCCGGACACCTTTGCCCGGGCCGTCCGCCTGTACCATCAGATGGAGGGCTGGGATCCGGAGACGGGTTGGCCGACCTTTGCCAAGCTGGCCGAGCTGGGCATAGAATGGGCCGCCAAACCCGGGGAGACCTGGTAGAATAGAATCTTCGAGAAAGGAGTTTTCATGCGACTCGCAGGCAAGGTGGCCATCGTGACCGGCGGCGCCATGGGCATCGGGCGCGGCATCGCGCTGTGCATGGCCAAGGAAGGCGCGGACGTCGCCATCGCCGACCTTCAGGTGGAGGCGGCCGCCAAGGTCGCGGACGAGGTGAAGGCCCTGGGCCGGAAGGCCCTGGCGGTCAAGGCCGACGTGACGAAGCCAGCCGACTTCGAGGCGCTGTTCGAGACGGTGAAGAAGGAGCTGGGCAAGATCGATATCCTGGTGAACAACGCCGGCGTCGCCTGCAAGCCCGGCCTGCCCTTCACCAACAACACCGAGGAGGATTGGGACCGGGTCCACGCCGTGAACGTCAAGTCCATCTTCTTCGCCTGCAAGGCCATCGCCCCCTACTTCATCGAGCGGAAGGCCGGCCGGATCATCAACATCGCCTCCATCGCCGGCCCCATGAACTCCCCCTCGATGCCGCCCTACAGCGTGTCCAAGATGGGGGTCATCACCTTCACCAAAATCGTGGCCAAGGAGCTGGCCGCCCACGACGTCACCGTGAACGCCATCTGTCCCGGGATCCTCTGGACCGCCTTCTGGCAGGAGCTGGCCGACACCATGGCCCGGACCAACCCGCAGTTTGCCGGGATGACGCCGCGCCAGGTGTTCGAGAGCCGCGTGCAGGCCGTCATCCCTATGAAGCGGGAGCAGACGCCGGAAGACATCGCCTGGGCCGCCGTGTTCCTCGCCTCGGACCAGGCGCGCAACATCACCGGCCAGGCGCTGCACGTGGACGGCGGCGTGGTGATGTGACGGGCGGGCCCGGGCACATGTGCCGGGCCCCAGGCTGTTTCTCATTCCCGTCGGATCTACCCGTTCTCTCGCGCCGACCGGACCCGCGGGGAGGACTTCGTCTCCTTGACTTTCCAGGCGGCATCGGCATAGCATCCAGCACCCACGAGGGGGTCGAGGCTCACACGGAGGAGGAACAAGCCATGAAGAAGAATCACCGATCCTATGGCGGACGATTCCGCGATCCCGTCAGCAGGCGGGAATTCCTGAAGGGGGCGACGGCGCTCGGCGTGGCCGCGACCGCGTGGCCTGGACGTGCCGGGGCCGGCGCCGCGAAGGAGGTGAACATCGGGGTCCTGTATCCCACCTCGGGGTCCCAGGCGCGCTTCGGCCAGATGTGCGTCAACGCCACGCGGCTGGCAGTGGACGACGTCAACAACGCCGGCGGCATCAAGTCCCTGGGCGGGGCCAAGATCAACCCGATATACGCCGACATCCAGAGTGACCCGGGCGTCACCCGGAACCAGGCCGAGCGCCTCATGGCCACGGGGAACCTCACGGCCGCCACCGGCTCCTACGTCAGCACCTACACCATGGTGGCGACGGAGGTGGCCGAACGGTACAAGATCCCGTACATCACCGGATCCATCGCCAACAAGCTCACTGATCGGGGGTTCAAGTTCACCTTCCAGGTGTCGCCCAAGGCCACCATGTTCGGCGAAATGCAGATGGAGTTTGCCAGCAAGCTCGCCGGCCGGGGGAGGCGGGCCGCGGTCGTCTTCGAGGACACGGACTATGGGACCTCGACGTCCAAGGGGTTGATTGACGGGGCCAAGAAAGCGGGCTTCGAGGTCGTCATGGCCGAGCCCTACACCGCGAAGTTCACCGACGCGACCCCCCTGGTCAACAAGATCAAGGCGTCGAGGCCGGAGCTCCTCTTCCCGGTCTCCTACATCACCGACGCCCTGCTCCTCATCCGGACCATGAAGCAGCTCAACGTCAACGCCGGCGTCATCGCCGGGGGCGCGGGATACCTCATCCCCGATTTCTACAAGGACTTGGGCAAGGACGCCGAGTACGTCTTCTCGGTGGGCTCCTGGAACTACGACATCAACTGCGCGGAGGTCCCGGCCATCTCGGCCGCCTACCAGAAGCGCTTCGGCGAGTTCCTGATGGAGCACGCGGGCGAGGCCTACGTCATGATCTGGGTCCTGGCCGATGCCATCGAGCGGGCCGCCTCGACCGATCCATTGAAGATCCGGGATGCCCTGGCCAAAACCAACTTGACCAAAGGCCCCGGGTCGGTCATGCCCGGATGCCGCGTCG
>JACQXP010000206.1 GCA_016208645.1 Candidatus Methylomirabilota bacterium
CTGGACCTTCTCGCCGTGGAACCGGCGACCGTGCTGCTGCCCCCGTCGGAGGATCCTCATGGCGCCCGATGAGCTGACCCGACTGAGCATCGCCGAGGCCGGCGAGCGGCTCCGCCGCCGCGCCCTCTCGCCCGTGGAGCTCACGCGCGCCTACCTGGATCGCATCCAGCGATGCGACGGGGATCTGCTGGCGTACATCACGGTCCTGCCGGGGGAGGCGCTGGCCGCGGCGACCGCGGCGGAGCAGGAGATCGCCCGCGGAAATTTCCGCGGTCCGCTGCACGGGATTCCCATCGCCCTGAAGGACCTGGTGCTGACCCGCGGCATCCGCACGACCTGCGGCTCCCGCATCCTGGGAGACTGGGTGCCCGACGCGGACGCGACGGTCACGACCCGCCTGGCCGAGGCGGGCGCCATCCTGCTGGGCAAGCTCAACATGCACGAGTTCGCCTACGGCCCCACCGGGGTGAACCCGCACTACGGCACGTCCCGGAATCCGTGGGACCGCCGGCGCGTGCCCGGCGGCAGCAGCAGCGGTTCCGCCGTGGCGGTGGCGGCCGGCCTCGCCGCCGGGGCGCTGGGGACGGACACCGGGGGCTCCGTCCGGATCCCGGCGGCCCTCTGCGGCCTCGTCGGGTTGAAGCCCACCTACGGCCGGGTGAGCCGCGCCGGGGTCATCCCGCTGGCCTGGTCGCTGGACCACGTGGGCCCCATGACCCGCACGGTGACCGACGCGGCCCTCCTGCTTCAGGTGCTGGCCGGGCGCGATCCTGCCGACCCCTCCACGGCGGATATCCCGGTCCCCGACTATCGCCGCGCCCTGCAGGGCGAGATCCGCGGCCTTCGCCTGGGCCTGCCCAAGGATCACTTCTTCGAGCGCCTGGATCCCGAGGTGCGGGCCGCCGTCCTGGCGGCGGCGCGGTCGCTGGAAGGCCTGGGCGCCTCCGTCGAGGATATCCCGCTGCCGAACATCCCGCATGCCGGCCCCGCCTCCTTCGCCATCATCGCGTCCGAGGCCATGGCATATCACGAGCCCTACCTCAAGACCCGCGCCGCCGAGTATGGCGCGGATGTCCGCGCCCGCCTCATGATGGGTCAGTTCGTCCTGGCCAGCCACTACCTCAAGGCACAGCGGGCCCGCCAGATCATCCGTGCCGAGGTGGATGCGGCGTTGCGGCGGGTGGACGCTCTCCTGCTCCCGACGACGCCCATCCCGGCCCCGCCCCTGGACGCCCGCGAGGTGACCGTGGACGGGGTCACGGAGGATGCGCGCTGGTGGCTCATCCGCTGCACCCGGCCGATCAACGTGACGGGGCATCCGGCCCTGTCCGTGCCATGCGGCCTCACCGCGGCCGGCCTGCCCATCGGCCTCCAGATCGTGGGGCGGCACTTCGACGAGGCGACCGTGCTGCGCATCGGGCACGCCTTTGAGGCCGTGAGCCCCGTCCGGGACCTTTGGCCCCCCCTGGGGCCATGAGGCCCTTGGCAATGGAAAATGAACAACTGACAACCGACAACTGAAAATGGGGAAGGCGCACGATCCTGACAATACATACTGATCTCGCAGCAACGAGACTGTCGGTTTTCAGTTGTCAGTTTGAAATTTTTCATTTGCGACGGGCGCCGAAGGAGATTCGAGGTCCCAGTGGATGCAGAGCATGACCCCTTCTGAACCCGTTCCCGGTCAGGACGATGAGAGTCCCGTCGCGGTGCCCATCGAGGACGCGCTGGACCTCCACGCCTTCGCCCCCCGGGATATCCCGGCGGTCGTGAATGACTACCTGGAGGCGTGCGTCCGGCGCGGCATCCGCGAGGTCCGGCTGATCCACGGTCGCGGCACGGGCACCCAGCGGGCCATCGTCCGCTCGCTCCTGGCCCAGCATCCCCTCGCCCTTGACTTCACCGACGCCTCGCCGGATCGCGGCTGCTGGGGCGCCACCATCGTCCACCTGCGCGATGCAACCCCAGAAACCTAGCCCGGCGTCGCCAGGACCACACAGCACAAATCTTCAGGGCGACCCCACGGGGAGGGCGGGATCCTCCGCCAGGAGCCTGGCCATCCCCGCGATCGTCTCCTGCACCTCCTGCCGGAAGACCCGTGCCTGGTCGAACGCCATGAACTCCACCGTGTGGACGGCCGCCCTCGGCAACCCGGCCAGCGGCCGACCCGGTCCGTGTTCCAGGATCCGCTCGTAGCGGACGCCGCCTCCGGCAGCCTCGACCAGACGCGCTCGGAGCCGGACGAAGACCCCGACCGTATCCGCCTCGTCCCCCACCGCCAGGCCGAACGCCTCCACCGCAAGGTCCAGCACCCCGTCGGCCCCCTGCCCGCGCGCGTCGGCCAGCGGATCCGTCCCCGGCGTGTCCGGTCCCCACGTGGGGTACCAGGAAAGAGAGAGCGGTGGGCGGCCCATGCGAGACGCCAGCACCCTCGCCGCTGACTCGCGCAGCAGCCGATCGGGGCGGAGCGTGGTGGCAGCCTCGAGGAACGCCTGCCGATCCCGGGCATCCATCGCGGCGAAGGTCCCGCTGTCCACCTGCCCGCCCAGCGCACCCACCGCCATCGTGCCCGCCACGATTCCCACGGCGGCCGGCCAGACCAAGAGGAAGACGGGCACCGACTGGACGATCGCCAGCCCGGTGACGAAGCCGGCGAGGCCGCCCGACTGACCCCCCGGTTTCGTCCGATCTCCTCCCGTCCAGGCGGCGTTCCAGGTGGGATCAAAGGCGGGGACGAGCAGTGTCAAGTGCCGGATCTCCGGGCCGGGGACGATCTGCGCAGCGGGTGGGGCCACCGGTACGGCTCCCGCCCGGAAGACGGCCTGGCCTTCCGGCGGGCGCACCTCTTCCGTCGAGGCGCAGCCCCCCACGAGCAGAGCGGCGAGGGCGGAGGCGAGGACGTCCCTGAACGGTCGGCCCATCCTGTGGCAGTCCTCAGCCGCGGGACGTGAGCGTCAGGAAATCTCGAATGACCTCGGAGGTGCTGGGAAAGGCGAGCTGATCCCAGGGGATCTCGGATGGGGCAAAGACGCGGGCGTCCAATCCTTCCTCGTCAACCTGGATGGTGCCACCCGCGACCTCGCCCACGTACACGATCAGGATGACGGGATTGCCGGGGGTGGAGTACACGCCGAGGAGGCGGGTCAGGCGGACGTCCAGCCCGCATTCCTCCTTGACCTCCCGGATCGCGGCGGCCTCCAGCGCCTCCCCGCGGTCCACGTAGCCCCCGGGGAAGACCCATTTGCCGTAACTGGGCTCGATGGCACGCTGGACCAGAAGGACGCCCCCGTTCACCGAGAAGACGGCGCCGGTCGCCACCTTGGGGTCGAGGAAGAAGACGAACCCGCACGCCTGGCAGACCAGGCGCGGCGGCTCGTTGGACCGGAGAGTCCGCTGCTCCAGGGTCCCCCCGCAGTTGGGACAGAACCGATAGGCAGGCTCGCGGCCGCGGATCATTCCTCGTCCTCCTGTCGGGCCCAGTAGCGGGCGTATTCGTCCAGGTAGGTCAGCGTCTCGAAGCCCTTCATCCGGTCCAGGAACACGGTGCCCATCAGGTGGTCCATCTCGTGCTGGATCACCCGGGCGAAGAAATCGCCGGCCTTGAGATGCAGCGGCCGGCCCCGCCGGTCGTGCGCCTGGACCTCGACCTCTCTGAAGCGGGGCACCTTCCCGCGCAGGTCCGGGATGCTGAGGCAGCCTTCCCAGTCCTCCACCATCTGGTCGGTCACCGGAGTGACCCGCGGATTGATGAGGATGGTGAGGGGCCGCGACACGCCTTTGGAGGAGCGAGGGTCCGCCTCTTCCTCCCGATGCCCCGGTACTCGCGCATCGTCTCGATCATGTCGTCAATGAGGCGCTGGACCTCGGGGGCCTGGATATTTTTCACCGGCTCGCCCGCAACCCGCAGGACCGGATTGCCGAGGATCGCGACCTTCAGGATAGCCACGGACGTGCGTGTTCCTTTCCGCAGATTGATGTGTTAGGCTGAATTATCCGAAATCCGGGTTTGAAACTTCGCACTTCGGGTACCCGCTGGGTGTCCGAAATTCGAAATTCTTAGGAGGGTTCATGATTCACGAGGTTCTGGTCGTCGGGGCCTTGCAGTGCAACTGTTCCATCCTGGGCGACGAGGAGACCCGGGAGGCCATTGTCTTGGATCCCGGCGACGAGGTGGAGCGCATCCTGGCCGTCCTGAAGCGGCACAACCTGAAGGCCAAGTACATCATCAACACCCACGCCCACTTCGATCACGTGGGCAACTGCCGCGAACTCAAGGAGGCGACGGGGGCCGAGATCTGGCTCCACAAGGCTGACCTGCCCATCTATGAATCCGCCCCGCGCCAGGCCGAACTCTTCGCCATGTACGGCGTCAAGCCGATCCGCATGACCGCCGTGGACCAGTTCCTCCGGGACGCGGACGGCGTCCAGGTCGGCAAGATCGCCGCCCAGGTCATCCATACCCCGGGCCATACCCCCGGCAGCCTCAGCCTCCACGTCCCGGGCAGCGCCAAGGAGGTTCTCTTCGCCGGCGACACCCTGTTCAACGGAAGCATCGGCCGGACCGACCTGCCCGGCGGCGACTTCCACCAGATCCTGAAGTCCATCAAGGAACGGCTGTTCACCCTCGACGACGACACCGAGGTGTGGCCCGGCCACGGTCCCAAGACCACCATCGGCTGGGAGCGCCGGACGAACCCGTTCCTTCAGAATCTGTGATGGGAACGGGTTCAAGTCGTCGGGACTCTAGCACAATAGCGTCTGGACTGACAAGGTGTCGGGGAAGGCTTTCTCTTCCGCTGGTAGCCTCTCCCCCGGTAGCCTCTGGCTGCGGGGAGGGTCCGGGGTGAGGGTGGAACGAGAGTTGCCGGACGGAGGATCCCCTCTTCCCACCGCGGGCGAGGGGCACAGTTCTTGATCCCCTCTCCCCACACGCGGGAGAGGGCGAGGGTGAGGGGGCGTAACTGCGAGGGTGAACAGACCTTCGTGAACAACTCGGGTTAGGCAGGGACGGCGGCAGGGATTCGGACGCTGGTTGCGCCCTAGGTGCAGGTGGTCTCGCCGCCCAAGACATTCAGGACGCCTGGGAGTGTGTCCGGCGGACGGACAAGAGAGCGTATCG
>JACQXP010000207.1 GCA_016208645.1 Candidatus Methylomirabilota bacterium
CGCACCTCGACAAAGCCCGACTCCTGCCGGTCCAAACCATGCCGACCATCGGCGACCGGATCACCGAGAAGGGCGTGGCATGGGCCTGGTACTCGGGCGGCTGGAACGAGGCCGAGGCCGGCACGGTCAAGGAAGGAACGTTCAGCTATCACCACCAGCCCTTCGCCTTCTTCAAGCGCTTCCAGAAGGTGGCGCCGGACCGGGCCCGGCACCTCAAGGATCTGGAGGACTTCCTCGCCGACACCCAGAAGGGCACGCTGCCCGCGGTCGCCTTCTACAAGCCGCGGCGCGGCATCAACCAGCACCCGAGTGGGAGCGACGTCGTCTCGAGCGACCGCCATGTCGGCGAGATCATCCAGAGGCTCGAAACGAGCCCGCAATGGGCGCGGATGGCGGTGATCGTCACCTACGATGAGAACGGCGGCTTCTGGGATCACGTGGTGCCGCCCACCCGGGACCGCTGGGGGCCGGGCACGCGGGTGCCGGCCATCATCGTATCGCCCTTCGCCAAGCGCGGCTTCGTGGACCACACGCCGTACGACACCACCTCGATCCTCAAGCTGATCGAGACGCGCTTCGGGCTGGCGCCGCTGACCGCCGCCGACGCGAAGGCCAACTACCTGGTCGCCGCATTCCAGTTCTGAGGACGTCCCCGCAAGACAGGACGGAGCGCAGCCAGGTCCTGATTGTGGGGGTCGGGGCTTGATCATTGAATCCGGGACGTTGCCGAGCATGTCAAGTTGCTGGGCCCCGCCTCAGCTATCGTTTGCATGCCGGCCACGACCCTCTCTACGGCGGCTCATCCGAAACTGGATGCTAAGGTAGAGCAATTCCTGGAAAGCAATCGGCATCGCTGGAACGCGTGGAACGTCCCCTTCGAGGACGGGAAGATTCTGTACGGCCTCTATTTCAAGGATCTTGACACCAAGGTCGCGGTCGGCGGCTGCTTCACCGCCCATAATACGTTGCGGATCTACGCCCAGGAAGTGAAAGATTTCCTGGTGTACGTGAAGTCCAAGCCCAATTACAGGACACGCATCGAGCAGGGAAGTGGTGAGGGGATTTCCATCAGCTGCAAAACGGCGCCGTAATCGCCAAGAGAATGAACACGAGGGGACCCTGCCGCTATCGTCGCCTTGCGGCTCCCCCCCATTTCAGGCGGGAAAGCCTAAAGGCTCCGTCGGCCCCTTCCCTCGCGCCGGCCAGCCGGCACCTTCCGTCGTCTCGACCTCACCCGTCACTCCGCCGCACAACCCAGGCCTCCCACTTGACATGCCCGCGGGGCTCGGCGTAGCTTCTCGTTCGGGCGGCCAGCGGGGGTCGAGGCGGCGCATAAAGAGTCAATAGGTGGCAAGGAAAATGAAGCTGCCAGCCGACGCAGTGATCTCGATGGAGAAGCTGAAGAGCTACTTATTGACGGAACTGCCCAGGGGCGACAAATCTCGATTTTTGGCTGAAGCGGGGTATACTACGGTCAACGCTGAACTGCTTGAACGTGATCTGCGAGGACAGATTCTCAGTTGCGAGGCGACTCCGTTGCCTGCGCGGGGGTATGGAGATCGCTATGAGATTCGGGGTATCCTCCGTGGGCCAAACGGGGTGGAATTGCCGGTTCGTACGATCTGGATGCGGGAATTCGCCACGGGTGTCGTCAAATTCATCACGCTGATCCCCCTCAGGAGGGAACGGCCATGAAGTTCCAACTCTACAAACAAGTCGCACTGACGCGAGACATTCCGGAAGATGGTCTCCGGAAGGGTGATGTTGCCACGGTAGTTGATCACCATACGCATCCGGAACCCGGCGGAGAAGACGGCTATTCCATCGAAGTGTTCAATGCTGTCGGCGATACCCTTGTGGTGACACTGGTGCCCGAGTCGGCGATCGAAGCCCTTCGAGACGACCAGGTTCTATCGGTCAGGCTCTTGGCTAAGACCGCCTGATCGGCCCTCCCCCTACCCTCGGCGACCCATTCGGCTCGATTGTAGACACTCTGTGGTCGGGGTCAGGGTTGGGGTCAGGCCTTGATAATTTGCTAATCGAACCGCGACACCCCTGGGGGAGGAGGGGCCTACGATGCCGGACGATAAGGCGCTGCGTGAGGCCGTGCTGACCCTGCTGCGCGGCGGCAGGGCGCATGTCAGCTTCGAGAAGGCGGTCGCCAAGCTGCCGGAAGACCTCCGGGGGAAGAAGCCGCGCGGGGTCCCCTACACGCCGTGGGCCAGTTGATCCTCCTGCGGCGGCTCTTGGGGGCGTGGCGGGAGTAGGAGGTGGGGAGGAGACGGCGCGGAAGGAAGGCGGCTCACACGCTCGGCAGCTCTTCGGTCCCGTTCCGCCCCATCATCAGGGCCACGATGCGCTACGGGTCGGCCTCCGCTTTGGGAAGGACGCTCACCAGGTCCCCGTGGTGCAGGATGGCGATCCGGTCCGCGATCCGGAAGACGTGCAGCAGGTTGTGGCTGATGACGATGCCCGCCAGGCCAGCCAGGGCCCCGCTAAGCGTGTAGACCTGGATCCGGTTCCAGATGACGTTGATCCCGAGGACGTGGGCGGCATCCGGGTTGGCCCCGACCAGGTTCACATGGCGCCCGAAGATCGTGTGCTTCATCAGCAGGGCGAGGACCACGTACATCGCCAGCCAGGCCAGGACCGGCACCGGGACCAGCCACACATAGCCGGAGCCGAGGAAGGTGAAGAGAGGATGCGGGCCCAGGACGAGGACGTTGCTGCCCTGGGAGTAGAGGTAGACGAGGCCGCGGGCAAAGATCAGCGTCGCCAGGGTGGCCACGAAGGGCTGCAGGCGGAGGAGGGCGATCATCAGGCCGTTGGTGAAGCCCAGCAGGACGCCCACCAGCAGGGCGATGGACCAGGCCGCCCCCACCCCCCAGGGCTGCAGCCCCGCGGCGAGGACGGCGGCCAGCCCCGCCACCGAGCCGACCGACAGGTCCACGCCCCGGTTCAAGATCACCACGGTCATGCCCAGCGCGGTGATCCCCATCATGCTCGTCCCGCGCAGGATGTTCATGATGTTGCGGACGGTGAGGAAGTATTGCGAGAGGAGGGTAGAGATCCCGAAGAGCAGGACGATCACGCCGATGTTGCTCCAGCGCAGGAGCGTCTGGGTCCAACCGCCCCCGGGGGCCTCCGCGTGCGCGGCGGCGGGCGGGGTTGCCGCCCGGGTGGTCTCTTGGTTCATTCTGCGACAGCGCTGGCCCGGCCGACCGTCACCAGCTCTCCCCGCTGATTCTTGCACCAGACGTCAAGCCAGAGCCGGCTGCGCCCCCCCTCCTCTTCCAGTCGCTTCACCATCCCCGAGGCCGTGATGGTGTCCCGGACGATCACAGGACGGATGAAGGCTGTGGAGAGACGCCCCGTCGTCAGCCAGGACGGCCCGAAGAAGCTCACGCACAGCTCGGAGATGTAGGCCGCCGAGCAGAGGCCCTGCATGACGGCATCTGGCTGGCCCCGATGCCGGGCGTCTTCCGGATCGGTGTGAATGTTCACCCACATTGTCCTGGCACCGCCTTCCACCCAACCGTACGGAAAGCCCGAGTACGCCACACTCTGTTCGAAGGAGGTCCGCTTCGCCACCGATCCAAGGACGGCTCCGGCCGGAACCCCCTTGCCGGCCCGGCTCACCACGGGTGCCCCGCTGGGCACGTCGCCGGTGATGGCATCCGGCGGTGGCGTGCTCATCCCCTGTCCCACCGGGATACTGGCACCCATGCCGACGGTCTCTGTGGCTCGCATGCGCACACAGGGCTGCCCCGTGGCGTCCAGAACCTCTCCCTCCAGGACCCGGTAGTTCTGGGCGCGTTTCTGGTACTTCTCCGTGTGCCTCCCCTTGATCGTCACCTTCTGGCCGACGAATGTGGGCTTGAGGAATTCCAATTCGTTGCGGGCGTGCAGGCCCCCCTGGAAATGGGGGGGATTCGCGTCGTACCCCAGGGTGAAGAGCATCAGGATGTCGGTGGCCAAGAGGGTGGGATGGCCTATGCGACCCCCGAGGGGTGATCCCTGGAAGTACCAGGCCCCATAATCATCCACGGCAAAGGCATGGAGCTTGAGCTTCAATTCCGAGAGGGTTCCCTCCACCGGCCCGAACTCCTCACCAATCTCGATCGCGTCCCAGGTGTACGGCTTCAGCGTGCTGGCTCGAGTGACCCCCATCGTGATTCCTCCCGCCGTCCAAGAATGTGTGGAGCGGGCGTGTCGGTTGGGACATCAGATCCGCGTTCTCCGACCCGCAACCCCCGCCTTTCCCGGCCGTTCAGAACGCGCCCGCCGCCCGCAGCACCTCGACTTCGCCCCCGGTGAGGCCGAGCCAATCGGCAAGCACCTCTTCCGTGTGTTCCCCCAGGCGGGGCGGCCGGCCGCGGCGCGGGCTCCCCTCGTTGTGCAATCGGATGGGGGGCGCCAGCACGGGGACGCGTCCCAGGGGGGGATACTCGACCTCCACCACGGTCTGGTTGGCCTGGAACTGGGGATCCTTGACCAGCGCCGGGATGTCCAGGACCGGGCCGCAGGGGATCGAGTGGCGTTCCATGCTGGAGACGATCTCCTCCGTGGTCCGGGTGCCCATCCAGGCCTGGACCTCCTGGTCCAGGGCTTCGGCGTGCCGCTGCCGGCTGACGACGTCCGCGAAGCGGGGATCCCGGAGCAGGTCCTCCCGCCCGATGGCCCGGGCCAGATCCTCCCACATGTCCTGGGTCAGGACCTCGATGGTGATGTGGCCGTCGCGGGCCTGGTAGATGTTGCCCGGCGCGATCAGGGGATTCCGGTTGCCCTGGCGCCGCGGCGCCTGGCCCGTCAGCAGGTACCGGCTCACGCTGGTGTTCAGGATGGAGACGAGCGAGTCCAGCAGGTTGGTCTGCACCCACTGGCCGCGGCCCGTCTGCTCCCGCAGGTGGAGCGCCAGGAGCGCGCCGATGGCCGCGTACAGGCCGGTCACGAAATCGGCGACGTAGGTTCCGGTCAGCGTGGGCGGCCCGGCCCCCTCGCCCGTCATGCTGGCCAGCCCGCTCATGCCCTGGATGATCTCGTCGAAGGCGGGGCGGCCGGTGTAGGGGCCCTGGATCCCGAATCCCGAGATGGAGACCATGATGAGGCCGGGATTCGCCGGCGCCAGCGACTCGTATCCGAGCCCCATCTTCTCCATGGTGCCCGCGCGGAAGTTTTCGATCAGGATGTCCGCCTTGGCGATCAGCCGTCGAAGCAGCGCGAGCCCCTCGGGAGAGCGGAAGTTGATGGTGACGCCGCGCTTGCTCCCGTTGTAGGCGATGAAGTAGAGGCTTTCCTCCTGGACGAAGGGGGGCAGGTGCCGGGCCGGCTCACCATCCGGCTTCTCCACCTTGACGACGTCGGCGCCGTTGTCGCCGAGGATCTGGCAGCAGAATGGGCCTGCCACGAATCGGGACAGGTCCAGGACTCGAACGTCGGTGAGCGCCCGCATGCGGAGCATCCCCTCACGCCCGTCAGGTGCGATCAGTGTCCTTCCGACCCGCGCGAGCCGTCGGCCGGCCCGCCCAGGGTGGCCGAGAGCGCGCGCGCGTGCTTTTGCAGGAGCGGCGCCAGGGCGTCGGCGTCCTCCTCGCTGAAGCGGGGGTCGGGGCCGGAGATGCAGAGGCTTCCGAGGACCCCTCCGCGGTGGTCGAAGATGGGCACGGCCACGCCCCGCGCGCCGACATACATCTGCTGGAAGCTGACCGCGAAGCACTGGGCGCGGATGTGGGCGAGAAGGCGCTGGAGTTCCTGTCGGTCCGTGACCGTGTAGGGCGTCATGGCCTTGAGGCCGTGTTGCTGGATGTACCGAGTGAGAAACTCGCCGGGAAGGAAGGCCAGGACCGCGCGACCGGCCGCGGGGGCGTGGAGGGGCAACCCCCGCCCGCGCTCGGGCATGAAGCGGATCATGTTCGGGCTGGTGACCGCCTCGGCACAGACCAC
The DNA here is from genome assembly GCA_016208645.1 of Candidatus Methylomirabilota bacterium. Lineage (GTDB taxonomy): Bacteria > Methylomirabilota > Methylomirabilia > Methylomirabilales > 2-02-FULL-66-22 > 2-02-FULL-66-22. The sequence continues at coordinate 5,944 of JACQXP010000207.1, forward strand.
CTGGTGGCCTTGCAGCAGGAAGAGTTGGGAGGTTTCCCCGGACCGCGTCGCCAGATCCTCGAGATAGGGGATCACGATCTTCGTGATGTCCAGGTTGGCCTGGATGGCGGCCTGGAGCCGGAGCAGTCCCGCGTCCAGGACGTACTTTCTGGATACGGGATCTCGGATGATCACCTGTTTCTTGCGACAGGTTGCGAGCAGGCGGTACGCGGTGCTCTGCGGGATGTCCAGAGCGATCGAGATCTCGTGGAGGGAGAGCGCCGGGCGATTGTGGGAGAAGAGGAAGAGAAGATCAATGCCCCTCTCCAGGGATTTGAGAGTTTTCGTCGGCATGAATATTTCTCACTATGCGCAAAGCGATATTTACAATATGCAGCTATCATTGGTCACTTTCATGTGTCAAGGGAATTCTTGTTGCCATTCAGCCTGGGTCTTGGGTAAGGTCCGTCGTCAGATGGGGGTGAGTATGGCCCGAGGTGACCAGTTGATCCGGCAATGGAGGCTGCTGCACCTGCTCTCTGCAACGGGCGGCCGGAGCGTCGAGGATCTGATGCGCGAGGTCAAGTGCAGCCGGCGCACGGTCTGGCGGGACCTGGCCGTGCTCCAGGAGGCCGGATTTCCCCTGGCGATGGACCAGGACGGCTGCGAGAGTCGCTACCGGCTGATCGAGGGACCACGCGGCACGCCCCCGGTGCCGTTCACGCTCAGCGAACTCATGAGCCTGCACCTGGGCCGCCACCTCCTCGTCCCGCTGCGGGGGACGCCCGTCGGGGACGCGATTCACAGCGCCCTCGAGAAGATCTCGGCCAGCCTGGGTCCGGTGGCCCGGGCCTTCCTGGACGGCCTCGACCAGAGCCTCTCGGCCCGGGCGGTGCAGACCAAGGATTCCTCCCGCGCGGTGGAGACCCTCAGGCTGCTCCAGCAGGCCGTGCACGACCGCCGGACCGTAGAGGCGGAATACCACTCCTTCGGACGGGACGCCGTCACCACCCGGCGACTCGACCCGGTCCATCTCTGGTACCAGCAGGGCGGCATCTACCTCGCGGCCTATTGCCATACCCGCCGGCAGGTGCTCACCTTCGCCCTCGAACGATTCCGGCAGGTGCGAATCACGGGAGACAGCTTCCAGTCCCCTCCCGAGTTCAACCTGGATCGCTACCTGGAAGGGAGCTTCGGCCTCTTCCGGGGGGAGCCGGTCCGGGTCGCCCTCCGCTTCTCCCGACAGGTCGCCCGCTACGTCGCCGAGCGGCAATGGCATCCCAGCCAGAGCCTGGCGCCGCTTCTGACCGGCGAATTGGAGATGACCCTGCGGGTTCCCCTCGGCGCGGAGCTGCGGCGGTGGATCCTGGGCTACGGCAAGGACGTGGAGGTCCTGGAGCCCAAGGCCCTCCGCGAGGACATCCGCCGCGAGTGGCTGGCCGCCCTCCGGGGCGCTGAGGGCCGGGTCGAGAAATTGCGCCTCACGGCCAGGAAAGCCCGCCGCCGGCGCCGGCCTGCGCGGGGAGCGGCCCTCACCGGACCGGACCGGGCCGCCTCCGGGCAACGGCCGAAGCGCTGACGGTCGGGGTTCTGCGGTTGGAGCGTCCGATTTTGGCACGGGCAGGCGGTGGAAACTGAGAACCAGGCGGCGAGCGCGGCACTGAAAGCCGCATTTCGAAATTGTTTGCGGAGTGTGGCCGCCCCTGGCACAGGGAGGTGCCAGCCTCCAGCCCGGAGGAGGAGTCTGCCCGGTGCGCATGAGCCCCCGAACGTCCTGACCGGCGCCGGATCGGCTTCCGGGTCGAGGAGGCCTGCCTGTGCGGACACGCAGACAGGCGGGGCCGGCCCATCGGCTGCGGCGGCGGCGCAATGCGGCATCGCGGTGATGGGGGCTGACCGGGCGGCGCCTCGGTCGGGGGGAGAGGCGGAAGTTAACGGAGGCAACAACGTCCGGAAATTCACCGCGCCTCAGGAATAACATTCCGGGGGGCTGCTCGCTTTCAGGGCCAAAAATGATCGAGGTCGAAGGAAAGCTGGCGGTGATGCTTGATCGAAAGGAAGATGATCTGCGGGCCCCGGATCAGATAGAGCAGGATATACTCGCCCACTACGAATTCCCTGAGATTGTCTCCCGGCTGCAGAGAGCGTTTGACGCGCCGGATCGCCGTGCGAGCTTCCAGCGATCGGATCGGGTGCGCAAGAAAGGCGCGGCCTGACCGAGGGAACTGACACAGGGTTGGGACGAGATCGGCGACGATGCCATCCAGGAGGCGGTCGAACGCCGCGCGTCCCTCGTCGCCGAGGAAGGTGCGAATGCCATCCAGATTCCCGGCGAAGTTTTCGGTAAAAAGCGGCGCGAGCCGCTTACCGGCCATAGCGGGTGCGGAGCTGGCGTACGGTCAGGGTCCGGCCGGCCTTGAGATCCTCGAGGCCCCGCGTGGCTTCCTGGAGAAGCGTGAGGTGGATGCGCTCGCGCTCGAGCTGGTGGTAGTACTCCAGCCGGTCCGCGCCGATGAGGGCGGCGCAGCTCTCACCGTTCTTGGTGATGAGCTTCTCGACCGGGCTGCGGGAGACCTCGTCGCACAGCTCGGTGAACTTGGCCCGGGCCCTGGTGAGAGGCACGATGTCCTTGGGGGATGTCGGCATGGCGGCCCTCCTTCCGATGCCGGCAACGGTATCTGCTGTACAGAATTCTGTCAAGGAAAAGGACTGCAGCAGGCCGGGGAGCATGGCGCATGGCCGGCTCACCGTTTCGGTCACGACCCAGCGGGGAATCATCCATGACGACCTTCCCTGACTTCTTCAAAGCAGCGACGGGATATGATCCCTCCGGGCAGGGCTTCGGTCGGGGGCGGAGAGGCGATAGTCAACGTGGGTAACAACGTATCCCGCAACCCAGTTCGAGAAAGGTGCAAGGAGAATTCGGAAGCA
>JACQXP010000072.1 GCA_016208645.1 Candidatus Methylomirabilota bacterium
CGGCGCCACGAGGCCCGCCACAATGCGCAGGAGGGTGGTCTTCCCGCAGCCGCTCTCCCCCACCAGGGCCACGAACTCCCCGGATTGCGCCGCCAGGTCAACCCCACGGAGGGCTTCCACGGGCCCCGTGGGCGTCTCGAACGTCTTGAAGATGGTGCGTGCCTCGATCTTTGCGGGCATGGCCAACACGCCTTCAGCCATCAGCGACGTCCTCGTTGGCCGTCCATTTGAGGAGGGGGAGCAGGTTGAAGCCTCCGTCATGATGCCAGTGGAGCGGCGGATGGGGCATCTCCCCGATAGGACAGACCCGGCAGATTCCCAGGGGTGCCAGCGCATCCGCCAGCCGATCCCGCCGCTCCCGGCTCAGGGCGACCCCCACCGTCTGCAAGTAGCGGCTGACGGGCCGGAGCAGGTTGGGCAGCTCCCCCAGGTCCAGCAGCGGCTTGACCCGCACCACGCGGTTCAGGCACGAGGGCACGAATGCCGGGTCATCCTCGTAGATGACGGTCCAGGCCGTCCCCCCAGGACTCGCGAACAGCCGAATCGGCTCTTCCTGAAGCTCCCGAAGTTCTGCCTCGCTCCGCACCTGGCGGATCGCCGCGGTCTCCTCGACCGACAGTCGCCCGCGCGGCATGTCGTGCTCGAAGGCGGCCATGGCCTGCGCCAGGGTCTCGGCGAACTCCTGCGGCGCGACGGCCCCGCCCCGCTCCACGTACACTCCGTGGGGCGAGACGCATCCCTGCTGGTCGAAGAGCGAGACATCGTAGGCGAGTCGCGCTGCCAGGGATTCCACCGAAGCAGGATCCAGGGCCTCGCGCCCGATGACGGCGAAGCTGAGCCGATGGCCATGCCCTACGAATCGGACGCCGGACGGCACCCGCGCCCGGATGCTCTCGATCGCGACATCACTCCCGTAGGCGATGACCGCCTCCGAGGCGGCGAAGGCCGCCGACTCGACCGCGATGTCACCACCCGCCCAGGGCAGGATCGCCACGGATGCGGCCAGCTTCGGATCCACCGCGGCCACCGACCGGGCAAAGAGCGCGGGGAAGGCCGGCTCCTCGGCGGCCGGCTTGCCGAGGCACGCGGATTTGACCAGGAGCCCGTGGATCAAGCTGATCGCCGGAAGGCCCGGGACGTTTCCGGAGAAGATGTGGGTCGTGACGACCGGGCCCAGCGCGCGGTGCGACCCGCGGGCTCCGGGCCGCGGGCGAAACCCATCCAGGACGGCCGGGTCGCCCAGTTCCGCCTCCAGCAGGGCCAGCAGGGCATCCTTGCGGCAGCCGGCGAGCAGCCGCGTGAGGCCCAGGCGGACCATCGCCTGGCTGTACGGCGTGGCGGCCGCGATGCGGCGGCTGGCCGCCTCCAGCCACGGGGATCCTTCCTCCAGCCAGAGACCGATGGCCCGATCCAGGATCTCCACGATCTCCGCCACGGGAAGCCGGGTCAGGTAGGCCTTGCGGCATGCCCAGATGTGCGCCGCGACCTTGGCCACCAGGACGGGAGACACCTGGCCGCCGCTCGCCTCGGCCTCAACCTCTGGCGGCAGGAATCTCGGACTGTCATCAGGCTGGATCATGCGGTTGCCTTCCCCGCCGCGGCCAGCATCTCGTCCACCGAGACGGAGCAGCCGCGGGACTCTGCCCCCCTTACCCGCCCCAGGAACCGGAACCCTTCGGGTGTCGCAACGCCCAGGTCCTCGGTCAGGATGCCCACGACCGAGGAACAGTTGGCCAGGTCGTAGTGGCAGATGATCCCCTGCTCCCCCTCGGGGGCGACGGCCAGCGTCTCCGGATCCAGGATGATCGTCCGGGCCCACGGAGGCGCCTCCATGGTGCGCACCTCCGGACGCCCCAGGCGGGCACGCCGCAGCGGCGAGTCGTAGCACTGCATGGAAAGCTCGGTCATCCCGTACATGTTCACGCACCGGTTCGCGGGGACGCCGAGATGCTCGGCGATCAGGCCATACAGGGCGTCCTGGGGGACCTCGCGCGATCGCCCCTTGAAGCCGCCGGTGTCCATCACCCGGCTGCCCGCCGGCAGGCGGAAGCGGAGTCCCTGCTGCACGCACAGGTCCAGGACGTGGACGAAAGCGAAGCTGGCCCCCAGGAGGCAGACCGGCTTTCCAACCCGCTCAACTGCGCGCAGATCCGCCAGCAGGCGATCGGCCTCCAGACCCCGTTCGCCGATGTAGAACAAACTCCCCGGCGCCCCGAAATTGCAGCACATCAGCCAGAGGTAGTGGGACAGCGAAGAGTTCGGCATCAGGTCCGGGGGGCTGCCGAGAATCAGGAGGGGCAGTCCGTCCACGTCCGGCAGCACGTTCGCCTTGAAGAACGTGGTGGCGGAGGCGTCGTACACCTCCAGGGTGAAATGATAGTGCCTCCCGCGCTTCTCGGGATTCGTGGTCCCGCTGGTCATGAAACACGCAACAGCGTGCTCCACGGGCCCGCAGGCCAGGGTGAGCTCCTTGAAGGCGGCGATGGGAACCGGAGGAATGTCGAGCCAGGACCGGACCGTGACCGGTGTTCGCCCCCGCTTTTCGCAATACTTCCGGTACGGCCCGTTCCCCTGGAACTGGTAGGCGAACAGGCGAAGCGCCAGGGCATTGAACGCCGCATCATCCCTCGGCTGGTCGGCCCCCCTCCCGATCATCTCGAGGATTACCGCCCTGAGATTGACGATACTCTCTGTTCCAGTCATACCTCTCACCGGACCCTTGCCCTTCTGCCTTCCGCCTTCCGCCTTCTGCCTTCCGCTCGGCGCTCGGCTCTCGGCGCTCGGCGCTTTCCCCTCGGCTCTCGGCTCGCGGCTCTCGGCTCACGGCTCTCGGCTCTCAGTCAAACGTGACCACCGCCCGTCCGACGATCTCTCCCTTCCGCAGGGTCTCAAGGGTGGCGGGAAGTTCATCCAGGGAAACGTTTCTGTCCACGACCGCCCTGATCTTCCCGGCCGCCGCCAGGTCCACCGCCTGAAGCAATTCGTCAAAGGTGTTCCC